>UQVV01000016.1 GCA_900544635.1 uncultured Cloacibacillus sp.
TTCAGCCTCGCTATCTTCTCAACTTCGCCAGGCGCGCCGTTGCCGTATTTCAGCCCGAGCGCCATGTACGCGCCGGTCACGCAGCCGCACAGCCCGGCGTGCTCCATTCCGGAACCGAAGCACGAAGCTATCTTCCGCGCAGTCACTTCGTCAATGCCGAGCCCGTGCGCCGCCTCGCCGAATACCAGCATCGAGCAGCAAATGCCGGAGAAAAATCCGTCAAGTACCTGTTTCTCATCAACCATGATGCCAAAGACCTCCTACGCCGCCGGCGCGGCCGTCTGTTCCTGAATATTAGATGCAATACATTGGACTTACTCTAATATACACAATGTAAAATTTCAAGGCGGCGCTTTTGCACAGAAACGCAAAAAATCTTCCATCATGCAAAAAATAGGGCTGCACGCAAAAAAGCCCCGCGGGATAAGTTCCGCGGGGCTTTTAGGTTTTGGGTTACAGGTTGTTTTCGGTTATTCCGAAACTACGGCTCTCGCCCCATTCTGCGGGGTTTCTTCAAGCAGAGAGAGAGCCTTCTCCACCATTTCGCGGCGGTAGTCGATTTCCTTGTCGTGAGGAAGCGCCGGGTTGCCGAAGACGTGGAGGACGCTGTTGCCGCGGAGTATTCTGTTCGCGCCTATGCCCTCGGAGATTTTCGTAAGGTTCGTCACATGTACGACCGGTATGCCTGCGCGCTGTATTTCTTTCGTCATCACTGCACCGCAGCGGGAGCTCGTTCCTCAGGTGGAGGTGAGGATCACGGCGTCGACGTGCTCTTCGAGCAGAGCGTGCGCTATGCCTTCCCCGAGCTTCTTGCTCATGTCGAGCGGCGTCATGACGCCGGCCGTCATGTAGTAATGGTCGAGAAGCCCGCCGATGCGCCCCTTCCTGACCTCTTCGCGCAGGCAGTCTACTGGAACGAGGCGGTTCGGGTCCTGAAGCACGAAGGCGTTGTTGTATCCCTGGTGGCTGACTTCATAATCCTCGGCCTTCAGGTAATCCTGTCCAGCGAAGGAGTAGCAGCGCCAGTTTTTCGAGTTCGTCGGCGGCATTCTGTCCGGGTTGCCGCGCGGGACGAGGCCGCCGTCGGTGACGACCGCGACGAGGCACTCGGAGAGCGGCTTTGAAAGAACAGGCACGGGAATCTCTTCGTGGTTCGGCATGACGACCTCTGTGCGGAACGGCCTGCCGTAATATTTGTTGAGCAGCATGTCCACGCCGCGCTTGCAGGCGGGGGTGTCGTAGTCTATCTCTATCGCGGGGCCGCTGCCGTGGTAGCCTTCCTGGCGTCCGTCGCGGATCGTCTCGCCGTTGGCGAGCTTGATTCCGAACTCGACGAGACGGCTCATCGCGTCTTTCATGTTCTTCGCGTTGTTGTCGGTCTGCACGATGTAGCAGCGGTTCTTATAGAGGTCGGTGCCGGGGTTCTCGGAGAAGAGCGCCGTCGCGCACGGCAGCTTCAGCTGCTCCTGTACCGCCGCCGTCAGCGCCGCGCAGGCTATGCCGTAGCGTCCGGCGTTGAATCCAGGCCCGGCGAGCACGAGGTCCGGCTTGACCTCGCGGATTATGTCGAGTATCTGCGGTATGACTTCCGCCTGATGCTCCGAGATGTAGTTGTCGCCGCAGATGACTGTCTTGACTATCTCGCCGCGCCCCGCGAGCACGGCCTTCATCAGCATTCCGGGGCCGACGGGGCCGTCTTTCGTAGAGAGGCCGACGCTCGCTTTGTCTTCTCCGCCTATGCCTCCGTAGAACTGGTTTATGTAGTGGAGTATTCTTAATGTCTCAGCCATAAAACGTCCCTCCTTACTTCCATTCCAGGTCGGCGTCCGCCGTCCGGAAGTAGTCGCCTATCTGAGACCAGCAGCCGCAGAGCGCGTAGTTCGTCGTGTGCGTGAAGGGGCCCCACGGGTTGTAGCCGAGCAGGCAGGGCACGTTCGCGTGTTCGCCGATGAGTCGGTCGACTTTCGGATGCTCGACGTCCCAGTTGCGCCCGCTGCTTATCACAGCGTCTACGCGCGGGTCGGCTATTACGAGCATGTCGCCGTGCTCGTAGTTGGAGACTGCGGCCTGGTTGCTTATCGCAGGCATTCCGAACTTTTCCATCCAGTTGAAGGCGAGAGCCGAGTCAAGCTGCGCGTGTCCCATGCCGGACTTGTTGACGACGACGCAGTCGGCATGCAGCGTGTCGCGGCAGAGGCGCGCTCCTATCATGCCCATCGTCTCCTTGCCGTCGAGGCGCATGACGTTGTTCGCGAATACGCAGCCGACGAACTCCAAATCCTTGCCGTGGCGGTTGAGCAGCTCTTTGATGTACATCTCGTTCTGAAGATAGTAGTTCGGCTCCCAGTAGCGCCATACCATCGCGCCGTCGAGTATCTCGGTCGGCTGCACGACCATCGGCAGAAAGCCGAGCGCGCTCTGCCCGTAGAAGAGGAAGTTCCACGTGTCGTGCGAGGCAAGGTGCGTTGCGAAATATGCGACGCGCGGCAGACGTTTCTCGCCGGGCTTGTACTCGATGGGGTTCCACTCGAAGCGCTCGCTGTAGTCGGGCTTCTGCCCGAGGCCGAGCTTCGCGAGGTAGACGTTGGCCTTGAGCGAGGCGAGCTTGAGCGCCTCGGCGTAGCTGGCGTCGCTGACGCCCTCTGCGGGCTCCGCGTCTATGCAGACGTGGAAGTGCTTCGAGAAATGCGAGTAGCGCGCCGCCTGTCCGCCCATGTCAAGGTAGTATTTGATGTTGCACTTCGCGTAGTAGATGTCGGAGACTACGACGCCCTTGAGCGCGAGCGTCTTTCCCTCGCCCGCGGGCGCGAGCTTGCCGAGTATGCCGGGGTAGCTCTCCTCGGGATGCTCGACCTTGCAGCGCGGCTGCATGACGTCGTGTATCGCGAGGATGCGGCAGCTCTCGCCCGGCTCGGCGAGCTCTATCTCGAGCCGCGAGAAGAGGTCGCTCGCGCAGAGCGCGCGCAGTTCGTCGCGGTTTATCGTCAGCACGCCGTTCTCGAGCGAGGACTTTTCGCCGAAGCGCACGGAACGGACGTATATATAGTCTATTTCAAAGGGTTTCGCCATGTTTCCACTCCTTTTGGGGAAACGCCGCCCCGGCCCCCCGCGCAACGGCAAAGGCGGGGGCTTTCGGAGCGGCATATTCTGTTGTGCGGTTTTATTGTTTGATTATCAGTGAGACTCCGTTGGGGATGACCGCGACGCCCGCGGAAGCGCCCTTCAGCGCGCGGGCGCGCGCGTAGGCCTCCTCGAGGGAGGGCGCGTATTCCATCTTCATCGCGTTGACGGCTTCTTCCATCTCTTTGCGCGCGACGAAATAGACGTGGTGCTTTTCGAGAATGCGCGCAAGAATCTGATACTGCCACTGGTCGGGCACGGTTTCGTCCATCGGCACGCGGCGTATCTCCCCGAGCAGCTCCGTCGGGCCGGCGCATTCGCTGAGCGCCTTGTAGAAGCTGTCGCCGCCGATGCCGTCGGCGCACTCGGCACAGATTATCAGCGCGGCTCCGTCCGCCGCGGCGTCGGCCGCGGTCGTGAGCCCCTTGACGGCCTGGTAGGCGTTCTGGTCGAGCGGAGCGCCGCCGTTCGACGTTATGACGATATCGGCCTTTTGCTTCTGCTCCACCTCGCAGTACCGCGCGAGGTATGCGCATCCTGCGTGGTGCGCCTCTATCGGGTCGCCCGCGAAGGCCGCTACGACTTCGTGATCCTCGTTGACGACGACGTTGACGATGTAGGCGAGCTTCGCCATGCGCGCGGCGCGCTCCATGTCGCGGTTGATCGGGTTGCCGTCGATGACGCCCATGCGCGCCTTCGGGTCGTCTATGAAGTCGGCGCAGTGGTTGCCGAGCACCGTCACGCGGCTGCATACGCCCGGCAGGATGCTCTTGCGCCCGCCGGAGAAACCGGCGAAGAAATGCGGCTCGATGAACCCTTCAGATACTACGAGGTCGGCGTTCGCAACCAACGAATTGACGACGAGACGCGCGCCCGAGGGAAGCGGGCCGAGATCCGTAAGCGGAGAGGAGTCGCAGTCGTGGACCGCGATATGTTCGCGCGAGGCGATATCCTCGCCGAGCTTGTGAACAAGCTCATCCGGCGTAGTGCCGCGGTGGCAGCCGGTCGCTACGAGCAGCGTTATATCGATGTCCGGATTGCCCTCGCGCAGCTCCGCGAGCATGTGCGGAATTATCTTTTTGCTCGGGACTGGGCGCGTGTGGTCGCTGATTATCACGACGGCGTTTTTCTTGCCCGCCGCCAGCTCGCGCAGCCGCGGAGACGCTATCGGCGAGGCCATCGCGTCGAGGACGATTTTATCCTCGTCGGCGGCCTTGCCAAGCTCCTGAATCTTCGATTCGATGAGCTGGAACTCCTCTTTTATTTCAAGCGTCTGACAAGTTTTCCCGTAGGGAATCTTTATCTCCAATTACTCCACCTTCTTAGCCAAGCTGTTTTTTCAAAAAGTCGAGAGTCTTTTCGTAAGCGTGCTTCTTCCACGGCAGCGAGAGAAAGCGGTGGTTGGCTCCCTCTACGATATCCAGCTCGCAGTTGTCTCCGTAGACCTTTTTCAGCGCGTAGGCACTCTCGACGGGAATGTCCACGTCGCCTGTGCCGTGGATGAGCAGCACCGGTTTGTCGTAGCCCTTCACCATTTCGAGGAAGTCCATGCCGGCGCACTCGTCCATGAACTCGCGCGAAAGTTCGAGACCGTCGATGTCCCAGCCGCGCTCGGTCGGCCCGCGCATCGTGCGGGTGCGCTGTCCGGCCTGGAAGAGCATCGTAAGAGCGGTAGACCATCCGAACGCAGCCTTCGGCTGGATATGCGGCGCTTCGACGAGCGCGAGCAGCGCTCCGAGGCTGTGTCCGCCGAGGAACATGTTGTTCACGTCGACGTAGGGCTGTTTGCTCGCCCACTCGAATATAGCCGCGGTCTCGTTCATCTCGCTGCCGATGGTCATTTCATAGAACTCGCCTTCGCTCTCGCCCGTTCCGTAGAAATCGTAGCGCACGACGCAGAAACCCTCTTTGACCGCCATGCGGACGAACTCCTCGTAAAGCCTCTGCGGCCCCGTCTTCCACACCGTGAAGCCGTGGAGGAATACTATCGTCGGGAAAGGCCCGCCCGCGTCGGGCATGCGCACGTTGCCGCGCAGAAGACGCCCGTTTACGTCCAACTCATTCGCCAAATACATTTTAACCTATCTCCTTAAATATCGCGAAACCGCGCAAAAAATTTACCAGGGAATCATTCCGAAGAGCTTCGGAAGAATCAGCACCGTGTCCGGAATCAGTATCATCACTGCAAGCACGATGTAGAGGATCACGACCTGCACGACGACCTGCTTCATAGCCTGTTCGAGCGAGACGCCCGCTATCTTCATCGTAATGAAGAGGTTCGGCCCCATAGGAGGCGTGAGCATACCGATGCAGAGGTTGACGACCATCATGACGCCGATGAATATTTCGTGATATCCGAGCGCTTTGAGTATCGGGACGATGATCGGTGCAAAGAGTATGACGCCCGAGTTCGTATCGATGAACATGCCGACGATGAGCAGTATGAAGTTCAGTATCAGCATGATGAGCACCTTGCTGTCCGTGAAGGAGAGTATCGCGCTGCTTATCTGGTTCGGAATGTCGGCGAGCGTCAGGATGCGTCCGAAGGTGTTGGCTCCGCCGAAGAGTATCATTATCGTCGCGGAGGTTATCGCCGCGTCGACGAAGGCTTCTTTCAGCCCGTCCCATGTCAGCGTCTTGTAGATGAAGGTGCTGACCGCCATCGAGTAGACGACGCCGACGACCGCTGATTCGGTCGGCGTGAAGATGCCGGTGTAGATACCGCCGAGGACGATGACCGGCATGAGCAGAGCGCCGATGCCTTCGCGGACGGCCTTCATCGTGCCGCCGGAAGAGGGCTTGCCGCGGTAGTTATGTTTCTTTGAGTAAAGCTTGTTGTAGACGATGAGGCCGATGCCCATCATTATTCCCGGGATTACGCCGCCCATGAAGAGCGTCGTCGTCGAGCAGCCTATCGTGACGGCAAACATAATCATAGGGATACTCGGCGGGATGACCGGCCCTATCGTCGACCCAGAGGCAAGCAGCGTCGCAGAGTACTCAGCGCCGTAGCCCTGCTTCATCATGGCGGGGATCATTATGCCGCCGATGGCCGCCGCCGTCGCCGGGCCGGAGCCCGAAATGGCGGCGAAGAGCATGCTAGCTATCATAGCGGAGGTTCCGAGGCCGCCCGCGGAGTCGCCCGTCACCGATTCCGCAACCTTGACGAGCTTCTGGGCGAGGCCGGAGGTCGACATCAACGAGCCGACGAGCATGAAGAACGGTATGGCCATGAGCGCGAAGGAGTCGCAGCTCTTTACCATCGACTGAGCGAGCATCATGTCCATCATCTGTCCGGGGAAGTATGCCATGAAGACGGCAAGCGTCGATATGGCAAGCCCCGCGAAGATAGGAACGGTGAGGAAGAGGAGCACCAGAAGGGTGCCGATAAGCAAAGCTATCATATCAGTTAAGCCTCCTTGTGCTTAGCCGCGGCTGCGGTTCTGCAGCGGCGCTGGATGACCCTGAGCGTGAAGCCGGCCATGCCGAGCACGCCGGAAAGATAGAGAGTCCAGGAAGGCAGCCACGTCATAGCCGGGAATACCTGTCCTGTGGACATGACGCGCATCATAACGCCGAAAATCTTATAGGTGAGCAGGCATCCGAAAAGGACGACTATTATATCGCCGATGAGGAATACCGTCTTCGCGCGCTCCTCGCCGAAGACCATGTTCGCTACGGTCACCTGGAGGTGCGAGCTTGTCTTGCCCGCGAGGCTGACGCCAGCGAATGTCATCCAGACGAAAAGGTAGCGCGCGGCCTGCTCAGACCACGTCGCCGTGTAGTGGAAGCAGAAGCGGGTGACGACGTTTACGAAAAGTATTACCGTGAGTATGCTGAAGAGCACGATTATCATCGCGATCTCTATCTTGTCGTACCACGGAGCTTTTTTGTCGATTAACATGAGATTCTCCTTTTTTTGAGACAACAAAGGGGAGAGCATGGGAAGCCATACTCTCCCCGCGGCTTCAAAAACCTATGCGGTTTTATCGTTCGCAGCGTAAAGGATTAGTGCTTGGCGTTGACGGCCTCGACAGCCTTGACTGCGTCGGCTCCGGTCTGTCCCTGCTCCTTCACGAAATCGTCGTAGACGGGCTGCGCCGCTTTGCGGAACTCGGCGCGCTGCTCGGGCGTGAGCTGAATGACGGTCGTGCCGCTTTTCTTGACCTGCTCACGGAAGATATCGTCGTCCTTGCGGACTTCGGCGCGCTCCCACTTGACCGCTTCGACGGCGGCTTCCTTGATTATCTTCTTCTGGTTGTCGTCGAGTCTCTTCCAGGTGATGGTGGAGATGATGAGCGGGCAGGCGTCATAGATATGGCCAGTCTCGACGACGTACTTCTGTACTTCATAGAAGCGCGAGTTGACTATGTTCGTGTAGGGGTTCTCCTGCGCGTCGATGGTTCCCTGCTGAAGCGCGGTGTAGAGCTCGGACATGGCCATCGGTATCGCGGAAGCGCCGAGCGTGTTGAAGTGAGCCATGTGATATTTGCTGTCCATCGTGCGGATCTTGATGCCGGCTACGTCGGCGGGTTTCGTCACTTCTTTGTTGCAGGTGAGGTGGCGCCAGCTCTGCGTCATCCAGCCGAGGAGGTAGAAGCCCTGCGGTTCGAGCGCCTTGCCTACGTTGTCGCCGAGAGGACCGTCGAGGACTTCTTCAGCAGCGGCCTCGTTCTTGAAGAGGTAGGGCAGGTCGAAGATCGCGGTGCTCGGAGTGAAGCCGGAGAGCGCGGCGACCGACGGGGCCATCATGTCGAGCGAGCCGAACTGGAGCTGCTCCATCATAGCGGTGTTGTCGCCGAGCGAGGAGTTCGGGAAGACCTGGATTTTGAGCTCGCCGCCGGACTTATCGGAAACGAGCTTCGCGAAATAGTCGAGCCCCTTGTCAAGGCTGCTGTTGTCGGCGACGACGTGTCCGAGTCTCAGAGTCGTCGCGGCCTCGGCCTGTCCCGCGAAAGCCGCGGAGGCCATCATGAGGGCCATTACTGCGGAGATGACAAACCTTTTCATAATTACTACGTCCCTTCGTTATTTTTATTTCGGGCGAAAGCCCATAAAACCATCAGTCCGCCCGTCGTACGCCCGGCCGTCCTGATTTTTGCCTTTTTACCGGCGTTTCCACCGTCGCTCCTATTTTTATCTCACGCTATATATTCTATAGACATGTGAAAAATTTTCCATATTGCCGTTTTCTAACAAAAAGGCGAATAAAATGTGCACGGAGCACATTTCTCTCACGCTGCTCGTATGATAGAGAAATGCGCGCGCAGAAATCAGCAATATCGCTTAATATAGGCACAGACGAGCATCAGAAGGAATTTATCCGCGTCTTTGTGCAGCGGGTCAATTCCAAGAAGTTCGCGAAGGCGCGCCGCGCGAAGCGTGACTGTGTTTCTGTGCACATACATCTTCTCCGCCGTCAGGATCACGTTCATGTCGTTCGCGATGAGCGCCTCTGCGGTCACGGCGAGCTCAGGCTCAGCGCGCAGTTTCTCGGCGTAGGGCGCGAGGAAGTGGCGCAGGCGAGCCGGCTCCGTCTTCTGGAAGGTATATTCGAGAATATATTCGGATGCATAAATCACGCCGCCCGTTCTTCCGCATGCGCCGGCCCATTCGCAGGCTATTAGTGCAGCTTCCAGGCTCAGGCGGTACTCTTCCGGCTGTCTCGCGTATGTGCCCGCCGCGACGGTCGGTTTGAAGCCGCAGCGAGACTCTATCCTTTCGGCGAGCGCGCGAAGGTAGCCGTCGAGCTGGCTCTTGACCGAGCGCCCGTCCTCTTCGAGGCGGCGGCATATCACGAGGCGTCCCTCGCTCGTAACGCCGCAGATATCCTGCTCGTCAGCGCCGCGGAAACGGACGGCGGAGAGCGCGTCGGAGCCGAGCCTTGCGGGCGCTCCGCCGACGACGCACACGGCGCGCGGGATCTCCAGGCTCTTGCCCTGCTCCTCGGCCAGGAGGAAGGTGTAGACTTTCATTTCCTGAGTGTCTGTGTACAGCAGGTTGTTTAGGAGCTGGCTCTCTCCGCGCAGCTCCGGCCCCTCCGCCGTATCTTCCGCGCCGCCGCGCATCGCGGCCTGCGCAAGCGAGTCCAGCATCAGCAAAGGCTGCGCGGCGCTCGCGTAGTCCTCGGCGCGCAGGTAAAGAACGAGCAGGCGCGACGGCGGCAGTGGAAGCTGCACTCGATAGAACAGTTTCCCGCCGTCTTCGAAAACGTCCGCCTCTTTACGCGCAGCCTGCGGAAGCGGCGGATGGGCGCATTTTATAGCTTCGCGCCCCGCCATCACGGAGCCGCCTTCCAGCAGCAGCGCGTCGCTGCGCGGGAACGCAGCGCATGCCATTTCAAAAAGCCGTTCTGTATCCGTTTTTTGCATAGCGTCTCTTCGCCGCCATTATCTTGGTCAGGAAGTCGCGTCGCGGCTCCGATTCGTATAGCGGGCGCACGGTGCTGCGCCACATCGCCTCCTCTTCCGCGGTAGGGACGACGGCCTTCATGCCGAGGCGCAGCAGCTCGTTTTTCGCCGCAAGGTTGCTTTCCGCCTGACGCCCAAGCACCCACGCGCCGCTCTCTTCTACCGCCCCGCGCAGCATCTCCTGTTTGTCGGCGTCGAGTTCCAGCCACGACCTTTGAGAGAAACAGAGCGCCTCCATGCTGTACCACATGCGCAGCTCCGTGACGAACTCCTGATATTTGTAGAATTCCATGTCGAGTATGTTCTTGTATGGATTTTCTTGGCTGTCTATGATTTTCGACGCCAGAGCGTCCTTTATGTTGTTGTAGTAAATCTGTATCGGCACGGCGCCGAGGCATGCGAAATAATTTCTTATCGACGGCGATGCCAGTATCCTGATGCGCCTCCCTTTCAGGTCGTCCGGAGTGCGTATGGGCGAGCCGCTCGACGTTATGTAGCGCCAGCCGAGCGACCATAGGCTCGGACAGATTATGCCGGCCTCGTCGAGACCGCCGCGCAGCTCCGGGAGTATAACTTCGCGCGCGAGATGATCGGCCTCTTCGGCGGAATCGAAGAGAAACGGGAGATGCAGCGTGAACACCTTGTTGTCAGTGTAGGGACACAGCGCTATCGCCGAGCTGACGACGATGTTGAGCGCGCCAGACATCAGCATTCCGAGCAGCTTGTAGTTGTCGCCGGAGGTTGAGATCGTGTGCATGTTTATCTGGAAGCTGCCGCCGCTCTTTTTGTAAAGCAGCTCGGAGAGGTGCTTCAGCCCGTCGCTGACAACGCTGCCCGGCTGGACTATGACGCCGCCGTTCCAGACGGTTTTCTTAGTTTTGTGCAGCACGCAGGCTCGCAGCGCGACGCGGTCGCGGACGCTGTGCAGCGGGTCGAGCGCAGCCGTCGCCTTCATTTTCCTCATGCGCTGAAGAATCGTGTTGCGGTGCACCGAAAGCGCGCCGGCGCATCGTATGGGGCTGCAGTCCTCCTCGGAGAGCGCCGCGGCCGTCTCCGCCATTTCGCGCCCTGCGCCGAGCGCCGACGAGATGTCGCGCGTCAGGCTCCTGCGCGCCGCGCCGTCGAGATTTGAGAAAAGCCACTCGAATATGAAATCGTCGATGAAAAGGCACTCTCCGTCCTCGCCGCGCCCTCCGCGCCTCGAATACAGGTAGGCAGCCTCGCTGTAGCTGTTGTGCAGCAGTTCAGCGCGCGGGTAGGCGCTTCCGGCGCATACCGAGAGCTTGACGCCAGGTGGCAGAAGTTCCGCGGCGCGTCGCGCAGTCTCGCGGATCTCCTCCGCGTATGCGGCGCGCTCAGTGCCCGCCACGGCCTTGAAGACTATCATCTGCCCGGCGTCGGCGCATCCGTATATGTCCTGCGCGCCGAACAGCCCAGCCTCCTCCGCGCGGCGCTCGATTTCGGCGAAGGCCGCGTCTCCGTCGGCTCCGTCCTCCGCTGCGGCGAAGAGCACCGCGCAGCGCGGCACGTCGCGCACGTAGCCCAGGGAACTCAGGTACGACTCCGCCTCAGAATCTATGCGTCCGGAGCCGGCGAGCTGGCTGACCAGCATCGTGCGCTTCCGCTCCGCAGTTCCTGCGCCCTCCTCGACTGCCGCGCCGCATTCCGCAGTTATCAGCACTTTCAGATAATCGGCGGCGAGCTCTCCGCGTCCCGACGGCGTTACGACGTAGCAGACTACATGGCCGCCGCGCTCGACGGGCATGACACGCAGCGAAAGCGATGCCGCACGTTCTTCCGCCTCCGCGCCGGACAAACCGCCTTCGATCAGCGACGCCGCGTTTTTACCGAACGTTCCGTCGCGATCGCGCATCAGCCGGACGTTCATCCCTGCGTCGACGATGCAGAACGGCGCGTCCACAGTCTGCGCGGCGGCGCGCGACACCGCCTCGACGGCCGATTCTTTCAGCATATACGCAGTTTCCACAGATGCCACGCCCTTCGTCGGCCGCGGCGGCGCTCGGTAAATTTCAACTCGCGCCGCGGCCGGTATTTCCGTTCTAGTATATACCAAAGTTTACGGCATGCACAAATATTTACCGTCTACGCGTCGCAGCCAGGTCTTGCTCCGCCGTAAAGCTCGCGTAGCCGCGCCGGAGCAGCGGCGTGAAAATTCCGCCGCATCGCCTATCTTTAGCGCAAGTGGAATGTTTTCGTTTTACGTAAAATTGCTGGATTTTCAGCGCTTGACGGCCGATATTATGAACATCATCGGACGGCGCATTTCGTCGCGCATTCCGGGAATTTCTGCAAGCATACTCTCCGTCGGACGCGGCTCGGCAAAGCTTGTCAGCTCAAAGCCGTTCGAAAGCAGCGCGTTGACGTATGTGTCGAGCGTGCGGTGATACTTGACGACGTGTTCTCCGAGGAACACCGCGTCGCGGCGGCCTTCGTAATAATAATCGTCCACCGGGAAATGCGCTATCGAGCCGTCCGCGTTGTAATGCCACTGCTGCGGCCCCTGCGCCGTGAACACGGGATGCTCCGCGGAGAATACGAATGTCCCGCCCGCCGATAGGAATCGGCGCACTTTTTTCGCGACCGAACCGAAATCCGCTACGTAGTGCAGCGCGAGCGAACTCAATACGACGTCGAAGCTCTCGGGCGGAAAATCCGCGTCCTCGATCGCCGCGCGGATGTAGCGCACATTATCGTGCTTAGTCCGCTCGTGCGCCTTCGCAAGCATTTTTTCGGAGATGTCTACGCCGGTCACGGAGAGCGCGCCGTTTTCCGCAGCGTATTCGCAATGCCAGCCGTAGCCGCAGCCGAGGTCAAGCACGCGCTTTCCGCGAAAGTCCGGCAGCATCGGGCGTAATGCCGCCCACTCGCCCGCCGCTTCAAGGCCGCGCTTTGAACGCTCCATCTGCGTGTATTTTTCAAAAAATATTTCGTCGTCGTACTTGTTCTCTTTCATGGGATTTTTCTCTTTCGTCCGAATATACGAAAAAGGCGCCGCACCATCGCTGCGCCCGTGATGTTTCGTGATGTTACTGTTCCAAACCTGCTTTGAAGGCTTTAAGGTTGAGGTCGAGGAGTTTCTCCGGGATGAGCTCTTTGAGAACGTCTTCCCAGTCGAGCTCTTCGAGCCCCATCGCTTTGACGAGCGCGCCCAGGAGCACGATGTTCTGCGCCTTGATGTTGCCGAGGCCGCTCGCTATTTCGCCCGCGTTGAAGGCTTTCGTGTTGGGCACCGCCGCCTTCAGCTTTTCCGTGACTCCGTGCGGATATTCCGCCGCGCCGGTAAGCACGGGCAGAGAGTATATTTCAAAGTCGTTGACGACGAGCGTGCCGTCTTTCTTAAGGTATTGCAGCCAGCGCGCCGCTTCGACTTTTTCGAAAGCTACGAGGACGTCGGCTTCGCCCTCGGGGACGACCGGCGAAGCGACGTGCGAGCCGTAGCGGACGTGCGTCGTGACGCTTCCGCCGCGCTGGCTCATGCCGTGTATCTCGGACATCTTTACGTCGTAGCCTTTGCGGACGAGCCCTTCGGAGAGTATCTTCGAGGCGAGTATCGTACCCTGTCCGCCGACGCCTACCAAGAGAATGCTTTTAGTATCGTTTTTCTTCATGGCCTAACCCTCCCTGACTATCGCGTGCTTCGGGCATATCTGCATACATACGGTACAGCCGTTGCAGGAGGCGCGGTCGATATAGACTCGCCCGTCGCGGAAGTTGACAGCGGGGCATCCGGCCTTGAGGCAGAGCTTGCATTTCACGCACTTGTCCTCGTCGACGCGGCATTTCATGTTTGCGCGGCGTTTTACGACTTCCTTGATGAGCGCGCAGGGCGACGTCGTGATGATGACGAAGGGCTCCGTCGCCTCGTATCCGGCGCGGACGGCCTCTTTCGTCGCGGTGAGGTCGTACGGGTCGATAAGGCGGATGTTCTCCTCCTTGACGCCGCAGGCCATGCAGAGCGCCTTGAGATCCACCTGGTGGGTCGGCTCGCCCATGAGCGTGCGGCCCGTGCCGGGGTTCTCCTGGTGGCCGGTCATCGCGGTGATTCTGTTGTCGAGGATGTTTATGACGATCGGGGCCTTGTTGACTATCGCGTCGATCAGGCCCGTTATGCCGGAATGGAAGAATGTCGAGTCGCCGATGACCGCGAAGACTTTTTCGCTGCGGCCGGCGCGCTCGACGGCCTTGCGGAAACCTATGCCGGCCGATACGCTCGCGCCCATGCAGATGACCGTGTCGGTGACCGAGAGCGGCGGGACGATGCCGAGAGTGTAGCAGCCGATGTCGCCCGTGACCACGATGTCTTTATATTTGCCGACTTCGTAGAAGAATCCGCGGTGCGTGCATCCCGCGCAGAGGACGGGCGGACGCGGCGGGACGTTGATGTCTATCGAGTAGCCGCCGGTCTCTTCCGATTCGGGGAAGAAGGTGCGGCGCACGCGCTCCGGCGTGAGCTCGTCTATCCAAGGCAGCTTCTCGCGTCCCATGCATGCGATGCCGAGCGCCTTAACGAAGTTTTCAAGATAGGGCTCGTTTTCCTCTATTACATAGAGCGTCTCCACGGAGGCCGCGAAGTCGCGGATTTTCTTCTCCGGCAGCGGCCATGTGAAACCGAGCTTGAGGTACGACGCCTCGTCGCCGAAGACTTCTTTCGCGTGGTTGTAAGATATGCCGCTCGTGATGATGCCGACCTTGCCCGTGCCGCGCTCGACGCGGTTGAGCGGCGTCGTTTCGCTGTATTCCTTGAGCGCCGCGATGCGCTCGGTCAGTATCTGCTTGCGGCGCTTCGCGTTCGCGGGGGCCATGACGTATTTCGTCACGTCCTTCTTGTAGGGACGCACCTCGCGTTCGATTCTCTCGCCGGTCTCGACGAGCGTCTTGCTGTGGCAGATGCGCGTCGTTACGCGGAAGAGCACCGGCGTGTCGAACTTTTCGGATATTTCGAAGGCTTCTTTCACGTAGTCCAGACATTCCTGGCTGTCGGAGGGTTCGACCATCGCTATCTTCGCGTGCGACGCATAGAAACGGTTGTCCTGCTCGTTCTGCGAGCTGAAAAGGCCCGGGTCGTCCGCGGACACTATCACGAGGCCGCCGTTGACGCCCGTGTAGGCGAGCGTAAAGAGCGGGTCCGCCGCGACGTTGAGTCCGACGTGCTTCATCGCCGCCAGCGCGCGCGCGCCTGCTATCGATGCGCCCGCCGCAGCCTCGAGCGCAACCTTTTCGTTAGTAGCCCACTCCGAGTATACCCCTTTGTCTTTGTAGGCCGCGAGGTTTTCAAGAATCTCGGTCGAGGGCGTACCGGGATACGCGGCGGCGAAATGCAGCCCGGCTTCCCACGCGCCTCGGGCTGTCGCCTCGTTTCCGGTCATTATCTTCCTCATTCAATCTCCTCCTTGCAAATAAAAAACCCGGCTTTCGCGAGCGAAGCCGGGATATAAACTCCTTGCCTGTTGCCGTTATTCTTTGTCTTCGGCGGAACGCTCGTCTTCGGCGTCGAGCATTATCCACGCGGCGCCGTCGAATCTTACCAACCCGCTTATTATATACATTAAAGCGACGGCGAGGAAAGCCTTTTCCCTTAAAACTACGAAGCAGAGCACGATGAAGGTCGTCATGCCGTAGAGCTTGACCTTGTTGACGTTGTGCTTGTTGAGGCGCTTCGCGTTGCAGTAGGGCACGGAGCTGACCATCAGCGCGCCGATGAAGCACATCGCGCATATCGCGACGAGCGGCGTCACGGGAGCGCCAGCTATGACCATAGCGGCGAGCGTCAGTCCGCCCGCTGGAATCGGAAGCCCCTGGAACGGCCCCGCGGGGACGTGCGTGACGTTGAAGCGCGCGAGGCGCAGAACGCCGCAGAGCGCGAAGAACGACGCGGCGAGCGGCCCCCATATTCCGGTATCCGGGCCGATGTAGGCGGAGTAGACGAGGAAGGCGGGCGCGACGCCGAAGCTGATGGCGTCCGCGAGGCTGTCGAGCTCTTCGCCGAAGTGGCTGCCGCCGCCGAGGCTGCGCGCGACGCGGCCGTCCATCACGTCGAAGAATACGGCGAAGCATATAAGCGCAGCGGCGGGAAGGAGCTTGCCGTGCGACGTAAGTATGATTGACGAGACGCCGCAGAAGACGCTGCCGCTCGTTATCATGTTGGGGATTATCATTCTGAACGGTATGTTCCTCACCTGTTTCCGCTTGTGCTTATCCATCTTTCTTCACTCCTATGATAGTGCGTCCGGCGAACACCTTGTCGCCGATGTTTACGTTCGGCTTTATAACGGGCGGCAGATAGATATCCACCTTAGAGCCCAGCTTTATCATACCATATCTGCCGCCGGCGCGCACCACGTCGCCGACCTTCACGCGCGGAGCGATGCGCCGCGCCATGATGCCCGCTATCTGCGTCAGGACGAAGCGCCCGTATTCCGACTCCGCGCCGACGTAGAAGCGCTCGTTTATCTCCGAGGCCTTCGGCGCTATCGCGAACCATTTTTTACCTGCGACGTA
>UQVV01000017.1 GCA_900544635.1 uncultured Cloacibacillus sp.
GCAAAAGACGCCGAGTGTTCGAATATTCATCATTTCCTCCCACAATGTAATTGTCGCGGGATTTCAAAGCTGATCAGGCGCTATGGTCTTACCCAAGAGGAAGCAGCGAACCGACTGGGCAAAAGCCAATCAACAATTGCAAACAAGCTAAGACTTCTTCGCCTTACATACGAGGAGCAGGAATGGATTGTAAATGCAGGATTGAGCGAAAGACACGCAAGGGCTCTTTTAAGAATTGAAGATGACGCTTTAAGACATGAGGCTCTGTCAAAAATTATTTCGGAGAATCTCAACACAAGTCAGACTGATGAACTCGTCAGCATTTTAATTAATTCAGTACCAAAAACAACAAAATCCAAAGGTACAAGCAAAGCGGTGATAAAAGACTTACGAATTTTTCTTAACACAATCAATAAGGCTATTGATACAATGCGTCTTGCGGGAATCGACGCACAATCAGACAAAAAAGACACAGACAATTTTATCGAATACACAATACGGATTCCTAAAAGACATCAAAAGCCTGATGCAGAAAAAACTGCTTAATTCACTTTTCAGAGGGTGCGAAAGCATCCGTTCCACTCATACCCATTTCCTTATCTAAACCCCTTGCAAAGAGTCGCACAGCAATGTGCGGCTTTTTGCGTTGTTGTAGTTTTTATTTTTTGGTTACACAGCAAATGTTTCACGTGAAACATTTGCTTTTGATTAAGAAAAAAAGTTGCATTAAATCCCAAAAAATCTTCAAAATAGCTTTAAAAATGGTGTGCATTATGATATAATTTTAAAGTAAAAGATATAAAAATCATAAAAACAAAAGACAAGGTGATTTTTTGGCAAAAATAATTGCAATATCAAACCAAAAGGGAGGTGTGGGAAAGACCACAACCTCCGTTAATCTTGCGGCTTGTCTGGGAAAAATGGGCAAGAAAACACTCCTTGTTGACGCTGATCCACAGGGAAATGCCACAAGCGGTGTCGCCATTGATAAGAGCAAAGTTAAGTTTTCAACTTACTCAATTCTTGTTGACGGTGCAAAAGCCGAACAATGTGTTCTTACAACCCCGTATGACAATCTGCATATTCTTCCGTCAAGCCTTGATTTGGCTGCCGCAGAGCTTGAAATTGCAGAAAAACCGCACAGAGAGGCACTTCTCAAGAATGCTTTGCTCCCGATAAAGCAGTATTATGATTACATAATCATCGACTGTCCTCCGTCACTCGGACTTATCACGGCAAATGCATTGACGGTTGCCGACACATTTCTTGTGCCGATTCAATGCGAATATTATGCACTTGAGGGATTGTCACAGCTTATTAACACGGTAAGAAGAATAAAAAGGCAGTACAACGAATCAATTGAAATTGAAGGCGTTCTGCTAACAATGTATGACGGACGACTTAATCTTACACAACAGGTAGTAGATGAAGTGAAAAAATTCTTCCCACGAAAGGTTTTCAAAACAGTTGTTCCGAGGGGAGTAAGACTTTCCGAAGCACCGAGCTTTGGTATGCCTGTTATCTACTACGACAAATCCTGTAAGGGCAGTCAGGCATATACGGCACTTGCCGAGGAAATAGTCGGAAAGGAGAGAGGCTGATTTGGCAAAAAAACTCGGTGGTCTTGGAAAAGGCCTTAACGCAATATTTATAGAGAACGATTCCGAAACAGAGGGCGGAACAGTAACACTTAAAATTTCGGAGATTGAACCGAACCGTACTCAACCGAGAAAAGAATTTGACGAACAGGCTTTGTCGGAGCTTGCAGAGAGTATTTCACAGCACGGACTTTTACAGCCGTTGCTTGTTCGTCCGCTTACACTCGGCGGTTATCAGATTGTGGCAGGTGAGAGAAGATACAGAGCAAGCCGTATGGCAGGCCTTACCGAAGTCCCTGTTATAATAAAGGAACTTACCGATACCGAAACAATGGAGATTGCTCTTATCGAAAATCTTCAGCGTGAGGATTTAAGCCCTGTTGAAGAGGCGCTCGGCTACAAGGCTCTGATTGATGAACATGGTTTTTCACAGGAAGAAGTTGCAAAGTCGGTTGGAAAATCCCGTCCCGCAGTTGCAAATGCATTAAGACTTCTTAAACTTCCCGATAACATAATGGAATATCTCAAAGACGGCAAAATCTCGGCAGGTCATGCAAGAGCATTGCTTACACTTGAGAACGAAGAACTTATGACGGAGCTTGCAGATGAAATTGTTGCAAAAGATCTTTCGGTAAGACAGGTTGAGAAAATCTGCAAGAAAAAACCTACAATTCAAAAAGAAGAGAAGCCTGAGAAAAAGCCTTCGTTCTACAGCATGGTTGAACTTGCACTCTCGGAAAGCCTTGGACGAAAAATCAGCGTTTCAAAGAGCAAGGGCAAGCAAGGCGGTGTTCTTCAGATTGAATTCTATTCGGACGAAGAACTTACAGAGCTTTCAAACAAACTTAAATAACATTACATAAAGAGGTATTTTAAAATGATAGATATTAAATTTTTAAGAGAAAATCCCGACGCAGTAAAAGAAAATATCAAAAAGAAGTTTCAGGATTACAAGCTTCCGCTTGTTGATCAGGTAATTGAGCTTGATGAGCAGAGCAGAGCCGTTAAAAAACAGGCTGATGAACTCCGTTCAAACAGAAACAAAATTTCAAAGCAGATTGGCTCTCTTATGGCTCAGGGCAAAAAAGAAGAGGGTATGGCTCTTAAAGAAGAAGTTACAAAGCAGGCACAACAGCTTGCAGAGCTTGAAAAGCAGGAATCAGACCTTTCTGCAAAGGTAACAGAAATCATGATGCAGATTCCTAATATTATTGATCCGTCTGTTCCGATTGGTAAGGATGACAGTCAGAATGTTGAGATTGAGAAGTTCGGCGATCCGTTTGTACCTGATTTTGAAATTCCTTATCATACAGAAATTATGGAAAAATTCAATGGTATCGACCTTGATTCTGCAAGAAAGGTTGCGGGTAACGGTTTCTATTATCTTATGGGTGATATTGCAAGACTTCACAGTGCAGTAATCGCATATGCCCGTGATTTTATGATTAACAGAGGTTTTACATACTGTGTACCGCCCTTTATGATAAGAAGTAATGTTGTAACAGGCGTTATGAGCTTTGCCGAGATGGATGCCATGATGTATAAGATTGAGGGAGAGGATCTCTACCTCATCGGCACCTCAGAGCACTCCATGATCGGCAAGTTCATCGACCAGATCATCCCCGAAGACAAGCTGCCCCAGACCCTCACCTCCTACTCCCCCTGCTTCCGCAAGGAGAAGGGCGCCCACGGCATCGAGGAGCGGGGCGTCTACCGCATCCACCAGTTCGAGAAGCAGGAGATGGTGGTGGTGTGCAGGCCCGAGGAGTCCATGGACTGGTACGAGAAGATGTGGCGCTGGTCGGTGGAGCTGTTCCGCTCTCTGGACATCCCCGTGCGCCAGCTGGAGTGCTGCTCCGGCGATCTGGCCGATCTCAAGGTCAAGTCCTGCGACATCGAGGCGTGGAGCCCCCGCCAGCAGAAGTACTTCGAGGTGTGCTCCTGCTCCAACCTGGGCGACGCCCAGGCCCGCCGCCTCAAGATGCGGGTCAAGGGCGAGAACGGCACCTACCTGCCCCACACCCTCAACAACACCGTGGTGGCTCCTCCCCGCATGCTCATCGCCCTCCTGGAAAACAATCTCCAGGCCGATGGCAGCGTAAAAGTCCCCAAGGTCCTCCAACCCTATATGGGAGGAAAGGCGCTCCTGGTCCCGAAGACAAAATAAGAACTGCCGCCCGCAGATCCCATACCCTTCCGCGTCTCCCGCTGAAAGAGAGGAATCCAATGAGACCCCGATTTTTTCCCCTTGCCCTGGCGCTGTCCGTGCTGCTCGCCCTCCCCGCGGCCGCCTTTTCCGACGTGCCCGCAGACACCTGGTACGCCAGCAGCGCAGCCCAATGTCAACAGGCCGGCCTGCTCAAAGGCACCTCCTCAGACACCTTTTCCCCAGACAAAACCGTCACCTTGGCAGAGGTCATGACTGTGGCCGCCCGTCTGTCCTACCAGCAGTCAGGCGGAAACGGAGACCTCCCGACGGCTCCGGAGAGTTGGGGAACCGGTTCGATCAACACGCCTGCCGGTGCAGTCCTGCTCTCCTTCTCCTCTGAAGACCTGGACCACAAATTGTCCTATTATTTTGACAGTACTACACCCCGCCGTCTCCACCTGCTGTTGGAGGTGAACAGCCAGGAATATAAAGCCCTCTCCCCCGCTGGCGGAGCCGCAGAGGTGAGTCTGACGCTGAATGGAGCCATTGTGCTCACAGGCTTCCTCGCACCCGCATCCGACGGCACGCTCCGCATCGAGTTTACCGCCGCCGTAGGGCTCGACTACACTGCCTTCCACCGCGAACTCTCCTCTTTTCTTCCCGCACCGGCCCGTGGATTGTGGTATCGAAACGCCCTGTGGTATGCGCGCGAACACGGCCTGATGGACGCGCAGCCCATGGAAACCCCCTTTGAAGCCCCCGCCTCCCGGGAAGAACTGGGGGAGTGGATCCTGTCCGCACTGCCAGCAGACTGTTTTCCCGCCATCACCACCCTGGACTCCCTCCCTGACACGGAAGATCCGGGCGTACTCACGCTTTACCGCGCGGGAATCTTCACCGGTGTGGATGCACAGGGTACGTTTGCAGGAAATCGCACCCTTACCCGCGCCGAACTGGCTGCCGTATTGGCCAGAGTTCTGGACCCACAGCAAAGAGTTTCCCTTAATTCCAGGAATTAGTTTCTATTTTTATAATTTTATGGTATTACACAGGCTGCTCATAACCAAAAGGAGGGTCAGATCATGTATCAGGAAAAAACCAAAGGGTTTATCGCAGAGTTCAAGCAATTCATTGCCCGCGGCAACGTCATGGACATGGCGGTCGGCGTCATAATAGGCGCGGCCTTCGGCAAAATCGTCACGTCGCTTGTAAACGACGTGATAATGCCGCCTATCGGGCTGCTCGCGGGCGGCATAGACTTCTCGAACCTTTTCATAAACCTCTCGGCGACTCCGGCGGCGACGCTCGCCGAAGCGAAGGCGCAGAACCTCCCCGTCGTCGCCTACGGCTCCTTCATCAACACGGTCATCAACTTCCTGATTCAGGCGTGGGCGATATTCCTCGTCGTCAAGTGCGCGAACAAGCTGCGCAAGCCGGGCCCCGAAGCGCCGAAGCCCGAGCCGCGCCTCTGCCCCTACTGCTTCTCCGAAGTAAACGAAAAAGCGACGAGATGCCCGCACTGCACCTCGGAGCTGAAATAGCGCCGCCGCAAATTTGCGCAGACTGCAATAAATAGCAAAGCCCGCCGCGCCCTTCCGGCTGCGGCGGGCTTGCCGTATTTCAGCGGATTTTTCACTGCCTCGCGGCTTTTTTGCGCGGCTCCGCCAAAATTCGCCGCCGCGCGTATATAATGAAACAAACGGACGGAGGTGGTGCGCGGTGAAGTATATGACGGCGGAGGAAGCGGCCGGGAGATGGGGCGTTTCTGTGCGCCGCGTGCGGAATTACTGCGCCGGCGGGTTTGTCGCGGGCGCTCTGCGCAGCGGCGGCAGGTGGCGCATCCCGGAGGACGCCGCGAAGCCTTGCCGTTCCCGTGCGGCATCCGCGCCGCGCGCCGCGCTGCTCGAAGCTCTGAGACGCGAGAAGGCTGCGGGCATCTCCGGCGGGATTTATCATAAAGTTCAGATAGAGCTGACGTACAACTCCAACCACATCGAGGGCGGCAGCCTGACGCACGACCAGACGCGCTATATATTCGAGACCGACACGATAGCCGCGGAGGGCGTGGCGCTGCGCGTGGACGACGTCGTGGAGACGGCGAATCACTTCCGCTGCGTCGATATGATTATCGAGCAGGCCCGCCGTCCGCTGAGCGAGGCTTTTATCAAAAAGCTTCACCTCGTCCTCAAAAACGGCACCTCGGACAGCAGGCGCAGCTGGTTCGCCGCGGGCGGCTACAAGAGGCTGCCGAACGAAGTCGGCGGGGTCGAGACCGCGCCGCCGGAGGAGACCGCCGCGCGGATGCGGGAGCTGCTCGCTTCATATGAAAAGCTGCGCGAGCGCGAGCTGGACGACCTGCTCGATTTTCATTACCACTTCGAGCGCATCCACCCGTTTCAGGACGGCAACGGCAGAGTCGGGCGTTTGATATTGTTCAAGGAATGTCTGCGCAGCGGCGTCGTTCCGTTCATCATCACGGACGAGCTGAGGATGTTCTACTACCGCGGCCTGAGCGAATGGGAGCGCGAGCGCGGCTATCTGCGCGACACCTGCCTGACGGCGCAGGACAGGCTTAAGGCTTGGCTCGATTATTTCAGAATTTCATACTGACCTATATGCGAAACGGGACGCCCGAAGCTGCGGGCATCCCGTAAATTTTTGTTTTTTCACTGCCTCGCGGCTTTTTTCAGCAGTCTTGTCAGCGCTATGCCGCGCAGCTCTTTTTTGAAGCGGCGCAGGACTTCGAGCGACAGCAGCGCGGCTAGCAGCGCCGTGCCGGCGAAGTTGAGCCAAAGGCCGGTGAGGCCGAGCGGGCGGAGCAGGAATATCAGCAGCACGGGGAAGATGAGCGCCGTCGAGAGCGATATCGCCGTCGCGCCCGCGGGGCGTTCGACGGCGAGCATGTAGCTCTGCGTCGCGAAGGAGAACCAGCGCAGCAGGTATGTCGCGCTGAAAAGGCGCATCGCATAGACGGCCATCTCGATGAAGGCCGGGCTCGCGTCGGAGATGAAGAGCGAGGCTATCTGCGCCGGGAATATGAATATTACCGCCGCCGACGTGAAGGAGACGGCCGCGCTCGATGCGAAGCAGTATTTTTCAATGGCCTTGACGCGCCCGTAGCGTCCCGCGCCCCAGTTATAGCCGACGGCGGGCTGGAGGCCGTCGCAGAGGCCGTAGCAGAGCGCGAGCACGAGATATTCGATGGTCATCAAAATTCCGTAGACGGATACCGCGTCCGCGCCGCCGAGGCGTATCAGCAGCATGTTCATCATTATCGAGGTGACGCGCCCCGCGATGTTGTTCAGGAAGTTCGGCGCGCCGGCCGCGACGATGCGCCGCGTCATCGCGAAGCTGAAGCGCGGGCGGCGGAAGCGCAGCTGCGCCCTGCCGAGGAAGAACGGCGCGAAGGCTATCGCGGCGCTCACCATCATGCCGAGGCAGGTCGCGAGCGACGCGCCCCATATCCCGAAGCCGAGGACGCCGAGGAAGAAGAACTCGAGCGCGCAGCTTATCGCGGACATGAAGATGTTGAGCGCCATGCTGCCGCGCACGTAGCCGCAGACGCGCAGGTAGTTGTCGACGGCGAAGATTATCGTCGTAAGTGGCGAGCAGATCGCGTAGACGCGCAGATATTCGGCCGCGAGGCGCGCCAGCTCGCCCTCCGCGCCCATCAGCCGCGCTATCAGCGGGGCCGCGAAGTACAGCGCCGCGCCGATTACGGACCCCGCCGCGACTATCATCGCGCAGGCGCACGAGAATATGTTGTTCGCCTGCTCCTCGTCACCGCGCCCGAGGCTTATCGATATGGGCACGGCGGAGCCGACGCCTATGAGGTCTGCGAGCGCAAAATTTATGACGACGAACGAAAATATAAAGCTCTGCGCCGCGAAGGCCGTCGAGCCGAGGAAGCGCCCGACGAGCACGCCGTCGACGCAGGCGTAGAGCGACGAGGCGAGCATACTGACCGCGCCCGGCAGAGCTACGGCGAGGAAAAGGCGCGAAGGCCGCGTTTTTGTGAAAAAATCGTGCATACCGCCCTTCATGACAGCCGCCCCTCCTTTCCGCGCGCGGGCAGCTTGTCTATCTCGGCGCAGTAGAGAGCAGCGTAATGTTCGAGCGCAGTTATAAACTCGTCGGAAAATTTCTCAACAGTCTTCGCGAGCGCCGCCTGCTCCGCCGCGTGGACGCCGCTCATAATTTCTTCCGCGAGGCGGCGGCCCTTCTCCGTCAGGCGTATCGGCTTCTCGCGCCCGTTCCCGGAGGGCAGCAGCTCCGCGCAGCCCGCGGCGACCAGCTCCTTGACGCTCGTGTTCACGGTAGTCTTCGGCATACGCCAGTCCTCGCATATCTGCTTCTGCGTGTGCGGCGCGCCGTCGTCGAGCGCATAGAGAAGGTCGAGCATATTCTCCTTCACGCCGAACTTCTTCGCGCACATGTAATAGGCTCCGTCCATCCTGACCGCCGCCATTCCGAGACGGCGCACCAAATCGTATCCGTCAGCCATAAATTCATCCTCCTTGGTACGAATTCGTACCGCGCGGAGAACTATAGTACGGATTCGTACCAAAGTCAAGAGCGTTTTACGCGCTCCGCAGCGGCGCGCGGTGTTGATACCGCCGCCTTTTCACAATATAATTCATAACGGCGCTTTCGGCTGAAAGCCGCCTGAGAAGAACATGAATCACGGCCCGCGCGAAATTGCGGCGGGCGCGATAAATTGCCAAAAGGAGCAGACGATGAGACAGATAATATTGACCGGCGACCGCCCGACGGGCCGCCTCCACGTTGGACATTACGTAGGCTCGCTCAAGGGCCGCGTGACGCTCCAGAACTCCGGGAAATTCGACGAAATCTACATAATGATAGCCGACGCGCAGGCGCTCACCGACAACGCCGAGCACCCCGAGAAAGTCCGCAGCAACATCCTCCAGGTAGCGCTCGACTACCTCGCCTGCGGTATAGACCCAGAGAAGTCGACCATCTTCATCCAGTCGATGATACCGCAGCTCACCGAGCTGACTTTCTACTACATGAACCTCGTCACAGTCTCGCGCGTCCAGCGCAACCCGACCGTCAAGGCGGAAATACAGATGCGCAACTTCGAGGCGAGCATCCCCGTCGGCTTCTTCTGCTACCCGATAAGCCAGGCGGCGGACATCACCGCATTCCGCGCGACCGTCGTCCCCGTCGGCGAGGACCAGGCGCCGATGCTCGAGCAGTGCCGCGAAATCGTCCACAAATTCAACGCCGTCTACGGCGAGACGCTCACCGAGCCTGAAATCATGCTCCCCGACAACCAGGCCTGCCTGCGCCTCCCCGGCACCGACGGCAAGGCGAAGATGAGCAAGTCGCTCGGCAACTGCATCTACCTCTCCGAAGAGCCCGAGGAGATACGCCAGAAGGTCATGTCGATGTACACCGACCCGCTGCACATCCGCGCGCAGGACCCGGGCCACATCGAGGACAACCCCGTATTCATCTACCTCGACGCCTTCTGCCGCCCCGAATACTTCGAGCAGTTCCTGCCCGAATACGCTGGCCTCGACGAGCTCAAGGCGCACTACCAGCGCGGAGGCCTCGGCGACGTGAAGGTCAAGAAATTCCTCAACAACGTCATGCAGGAAGAACTGCGCCCGATACGCGAACGCCGCAAAGCCTGGGAAGCGCGTCTCCCCGAGGTCTGCGAAATCCTCCGCAAAGGCAGCGAAGTCGCCGAAAGAAAAGCCGCAGAAACCCTCGCCGACGTCCGCCGCGCGATGAAAATAGACTACTTCGAGGACGGAAACCTGCTGAAGTAGAACGGCTGAGATATTTGGAATATGACGCCCCGCGGTTTCATTGGACTGTCGGGGCGTTTATTTTACCGTGTCTTGTATAATTGTGTCGTATTGTATTGTGTCGTATTGTCGAAACGAGGTGTTTGAAATGAGCGATATGCCGGTCTCACATGGGGAAATACTATTGTACGGCGACGAAGCGCAAAAGGTTTATGTTGATGTTTTATTCATGGAAGAGACGTTTTGGCTGCCGCAGGCGGGCATAGCGGAACTGTTCGATTCAAGTAAGTCCAATGTCAGCGAGCATCTCAAGCATATTTTTGAAGAAGAGGAGCTGGATAAAGACCAGTGCATGAGAAAATTCGGAATTTCCGAATTTGCTGCCAAGCCTACGAATTTCTATAACCTCGACGCGATTATAGCCGTCGGATATCGAGTTAATTCGAAAAAGGCGACCAGATTCCGGCAATGGGCCACGAAGACGCTCAAAGAATATATTCAAAAAGGGTTCGTCCTAAACGACGATATGTTGAAGAATGGACGTCAGTTCGGCAAAGATTATTTTGACGAGCTGCTTGAGCGTATAAGAGAAATACGCGCGAGCGAGCGCCGCGCTTATCAGAAAATCGCAGATATATTTGAGCAGTGCAGCTATGATTATGATAAGAACAGCGAAACTACAAAAGCGTTTTATGCTTTTGTTCAAAACAAGCTTCACTTTGCCGTGACGGGCAAAACGGCGGCAGAACTCATCTCAGAGCGTGTCACGCCTGACAGCCCGACAATGGGCTTGACTACATGGAAGAGTGCGCCAAACGGAAAAATATTGAAAAGCGACGTTATCGTAGCAAAAAATTATCTGAACGAAAAAGAACTGACAAAACTTAACCGTCTGGTCACCATGTTCATCGACTACGCCGAGTTGATGGCCGAAGACCAACAGCCTATGAGTATGAAGGATTGGCTGGAGGAGACCAACCGCTTCCTTTCAAACAACCGGCGCAGAGTGCTGGAAGGTAAAGGCGGCGTCTCACATGAAGACGCTGTGAAAAAAGCAAGTGAGATATATACGGAATTTAGAAAAAAACAAGACAAAGAGTATATTTCAGAATTCGACCGCGTGATTGCAAAACAGCTTAAAATATTGGGAAATAAACGAAACATAAAAACGACGCGCGCCTAGTTTGATAAAAGGCGCGCGCGTCTTGTCTGACCTTGTTAATAATCCGTTACTTTATAGTCCTTACTTCGCCTTCTTCACCAAATTGTTCAGCGCCTTGACGAGGCCCTGAATCTTTTTGTTGTTCGCGGGCTTTTTCAGCGCGGCTTGGGCGGAGGTTTCTTTGCCCCAGTAGGCTTTGTTCGCGTCGCGGTTCTGGTTTATCACGCAGCCGTCGATGGAGACGCCGGCGAAGAGGCCCTTCGACATCGAGTAGCTGTATATCGAGGCCTGCGCGCGTCCGTCGGTCGCGGCGGAGGTGTCGCGTCCTACGGGGCCCGCCGCTATCGCGACGTCCGCGCCGAGCTTGAAGCTGTTGCCGCCGGTGAACGCGTGGAGGCCGTCCTGGTTCGTAATGACGAGCACTAGGCCGACGGACTGCACGCCTATCTGGAAGCCGATCGAAGCGCCGTTGATGCCCATGAAGGCCGGGCCGCTCCACGTGCCGTTCTTGTTGCGCAGCAGCACGAGCCCTTCGCCCGTCTGCCCGCCGAGGCCGAGCCCCGCCTTCGTCACCTTCGGGAATATCGCGACGCCCTTGCCGGACTTGATGACGTTCGCGAGCGCGTCGGCGTCCTCTTCTATCGCCATTTTGTTGATGAGATCCGTCGCGAGGCGTATGCGCCGCTCGTGCGCCGCCTCTTTGGCGAACGCCGCGCCGCAGGCGCAGAGGACGAGCATGGCCGCCGAGAGCATCAGGCAAAGCTTTCTGTTTATTTTCATTACGATTCCTCCCTTGATTTTCATTATTGCGCTTAACGATATTTTATCCTATCGCGCGCATAAAGACCAATAAAAGCATATAATGTACTCGGCAAATTATTATGAGGAGATGGCGTTATGGAAAAGATTTTCGCGCCGTGGCGCGCGCAGTATATTCTCTCAAACTCGGACGACAAGGAGAAAATCGACGGCTGCATCTTCTGCGAGTTCCCGAAACGCGACGAGGACGAGAAGCGCATGATAATCGAGCGCGGCAAGTATTGTTTCGTGATAATGAACGCGTATCCCTATAACCCGGGACATCTGATGGTCGTGCCCTACCGTCACACCGCGGACTTCACCTCGCTGACCGCCGAGGAATTCGCCGAGATGACGGCGCTCGCGCAGAAGTGCGTGAAGGCTCTGACGCAGCTCATGCAGCCGCACGGCTTCAACATCGGCATGAACATCGGCAAGGTCGCGGGCGCGGGCATAGACCAGCACCTGCACATGCACATCGTGCCGCGCTGGAACGGCGACACGAACTTCATGCCCGTCATCGGCGAGGTGCGCGTACTCTCCGAGTCGCTCGCCTCGACCTACTCGCGCATCAAGGCGATATGGCCGACGATAGAATAACGACCTTCCGCGCGCCGCGCGCGGACTGCGACGCGGAGTTCACGGAGAAGCGTTCGCGCTTCATCGGCTCCGTGCGCACCGTGCTTTCGGCCGACGAGGCGGCGGAGATTATAAAGAAATTCCCCGAAATCTACCCGAAGGCCAACCACCACTGCTGGGCCTACAGGATAGGGATGGGGACGGCGCTCGAGCACTGCTCCGACGCGGGCGAGCCCTCCGGCACGGCGGGCCGCCCGATCCTCGGCGTCATAAAGCGCCACGAGCTGACTAACACGCTCATCGTCGTGACGCGCTACTTCGGCGGCATAAAGCTCGGCGTGCGCGGCCTCATCGACGCCTACAAAGCCGCCGCGGAGCTTGCCGTCGAACAGGCGGGCGCGGTGGAGATGGAGTTCCACAACGCGCTGCTGCTCCGCTGCGGCTACGACTATTCAAAAACTTTAGACACTACGCTGAAAAAATGGGGTTTCCCGGAAGAGCGCATAAAGACGGAATACGGCGAGGATGTCGCCGTGCGTCTCGAAGTGCCGCTCTCGATGCGGGACGCGATGGAAGCGCCGCTCGCGGAGATGCGCGCGCGCTCGTTCTTAGCGCAATGCGAATGGGACGAAACGCCGCTAGTGCGCGAGAAGTGGCGGTGAAGTGCATTCGCTGTGTTTTATAAAACACAGCGAATGCACTTCATGCTGAGATGCTTCTGCTCAGCATCTCCTACCTAATCATGAGACCGGATAGCGATATAGAGACATGTCAGAACAAACAAGCCCCGCGCGAAACTCCGCCGAAAGGAGCTGTGCCTATGACCGCCGTACGTAAAATTCTGTCGTTCTTTATAATTACGCTCGCGCTGCTCGTCCTTCCCGCGTTCGTCTGCGTTCACGCCGCCGCGGCTAGCGACTGGCCGCTTGAAATAGTCAACGAAAGCGGCGTCGAGATAACCTCGCTGCGCATATCGTACACCGGCGCGGAAAAATGGTCGGAAAACCGCGTAGCCTCGCCTGTCCCCGACGGCGGCAGGGCGGAGCTCGACATAGGCCGCGGTTCCATACTCGGCATCAGCGACATAAAAATAACGGCGGGAGGCCGCGAGGTAATCTGGCGGCGGCTCCCGATACTCGAAATATTCTCCATCGCCGTGGACGCTAAGCTCGAGCCGCGGTACGAACGCATCAAGCTCGGCGCCTGATAGCGGCGCAAAGCGGCGCGGCGCGCCGCAAAGACTGAAATGCACGGACACGGCGAAGCGTGGGCCTGCGCTTCGCCGCAGCTTTCTTCTCACAAAAATCCCACAACGGAATGATACAATAGGCTCGTCATAAAAGACGAAACGACAGAAGGAGCCGATGAAATGGCTGAGAGCAAACGTATATATCTCATGCGCCACGCGAAGCCGGAGCTCCCGTTCGGGGGCCGCGTTTATTACGGGAGGACGGACTTCCCGCTCTCCGCGGAAGGGCGCGCCGCGGCGGCGGCGCTCGGCGGGCATCTGCGCGGCAGGATAAAGTTCGACGCGCTCTACACGAGCGGCATGACGCGCGCCGTCGAGACGGCCTCGCTCGCCGTCCCCGGAATGGCGGGAACGGCCGTGCCGGAGCTGCGCGAGGTGGACTTGGGCGACTGGGACGGACGCTCGTACGACGAGGTGCGCGACCAGTTCCGCGAGATATACGAGCGCCGCGGCGTCGAGTTTGCGCGCACCGCTCCGCCGGGCGGCGAGAGCTTCGAGGAGATGCAGCGCCGCACGGTGCCGGCCTTTGAAAAAATCGCCGCCGCGCACGAAAGCGGCAACATCCTGATAGTGGCCCACGGCGGCGCAATATGGAGCATAGTCGCGCATCTCTTCGGCCTCGACCTCAACGACATGTTCTTCTTCCCGCTCGACTACTGCGGCATCGACGTCGTCGAGCCCTCGTGCGGAAGATGGCGGCTCGTGAGATATAACTGGACGCCGGAGACGGAACGGCTCTAGCGTAAAAGCGGGGGAGGAGCTTCAAATGAAGAAAAGAACCGGCGGCGCGGGCGCGGTGCTCGTAGCCGTAATTTCGATAATACTTCTCGCCGCGGCGGCGTGGCTCGGCGCTGGGGCGGTGAAGAAGCGCGGGCTTGAGAAGGGGACGGCGGCGCTTGCGGCGGGCGACTACGCGCAGGCCGCGGCCTACCTTGAACGCGCGGAGAAATTCTCGCTGGGCGGCGACGCGGCCGTGCTTACGGCGCTCGGCGAGGCGCGCGAAGGGCTCGGCGACAAAACCGCGGCGAAGGACTGCTATTCGCGCGCGGCCGAGGCCGACGGCGCGCACGCCGAAGCCCGCTACAGGCTCGCCAAGATATATATAGAAGAAAAGAATTTCGAAGCGGCGCGCACCGAGGTCGCCTCGCTTGAAAAGCTCGGCACGGCGGAGGCTTTGCAGTACGCGAAGGAGCTCCGGCAGGAAATCAGCCTCGGCTCGGTCAAGAACCTCTTCGACGGCATAGTCGAGAAGGTCCTGCCCGAGCTCGGCATCGGCGACAAACCGGCGGCGTCGGGTGACGTGAAGTGATGCGGACTCTGCGCCTCGCGCTTCTCGCGCTCGCCATAGCCGTTTCGGCGCTCTCCTCCGCGCCCGCGCTCTGCGCCGAAGCGCCCGAGGTGATAAACAACAAAAAAACGGTGCTGCACAAGAACTTCTTCGACATCCCCGTCGCCCTCGTCCCGAAGATGGGCTACAACTTCGAGAAAATCGACGGCGGCGTCGTGGACAAAAAACAGAAGGTATCGCTCGAAGGCACGCTGCTCCACATGCCCTACTCGCGGCTAATCGACGAAATCTCGCACGACGCGCTCAAGAAAGGCGGCATGGAGGTCAAATCGCGCTACTCCTTCATCTGGAACGGCAGCCGCGCGGAGCTGATGAAAATATTCGCCGGCGGCCGCGGCGGCACGATAGGCAAATGGGTGCTCATCGTCGACCGCGGCGCGGACAAATGCTGGATGATAAGCGGCTCCTACAACTCGAAGGACATGCGCTCGGCGCAGTTCGTCCTCGACATGATACGCAGCGCGTGGTGGGAAAACGGCGAAGAAGAGGGCTCCGGCTGGCCGCTCTACGGCGGCATAGACCCGAAGGGAACGCCCTTCCGCCTCGCGGGCTTCCGCCAGGACGCGCTGATATACACCAAAGACGGCAAAATCCCGACGCAGTCCGCGGACCAGGCGCTCTTCGTAGTCTCCTCGGCGGCGCGCGAATACGTAGCACCCGAGAAACGCGCGGAGCTTGCGCTCTCCGAAATACGGAAAGTCGAACGCGGCGCGTCGCTTGAGATAATCTCGCAGACGGACGAAACGATAGGCGGCGCTCCCGCAGTCGTCATAACGGCGAAAACGAAAGACAAGGCGCCGGCGCTCATATTCCAGGCGGCGCTCTTCCACGGGCAGCGCGTCACGATGCTCGTCGGCATAGCGCGCGGCGAGACGGACGCGAACCTCGCATACTTCCAGAAGCTCGCCTCGACCTACGCCGAAAGCCCCGCGGCTAAAAACTCCGCGCCCGCCGAGCTCATGAAACGCGCCGCAGCTCCCGGCGGACGGGCGTAAAACGGCAGCCCGCCGCCCGCGCGCGGCGAAAAACGATAAAACGGCAAAGAACAGATAAAATTGAGAAAGGAGCGAAAAAAATGAAAAAGCTCATATCCGCAATGCTCGCGCTGCTCATGCTCGCGTCCGCGGCGATGGCGAACCCCGGCCCCCCGCCGAGACGCGGCGGCCCCGGCCCGGGCAGAGGCCCGGCTGTACGTCCGGCGCCCCCGCGTCCAGCGCCGCGACCGGGAG
>UQVV01000018.1 GCA_900544635.1 uncultured Cloacibacillus sp.
CGATGCTCGAAATTCCACGAAGCTGCTCGGGCTTCGCCTCGCGCGTATCAAGCCCGCGGACAAAACAAAAGCCCTGCGTGGGAGTCAGCAGGGCGCTTAAAATCTTTAAAAGTGTGGACTTACCAGAACCGTTAGAACCAAGAAGCGCAACCCACTCTCCGGCGCGGATTTCCAAATCAATACCGCGGAGTATCTTTTCGGCCGCATTCGCGTATGCGAACTCCGCGCCTTTGAGGATGAATTGTGGTTCTCGGCACATCTAAGGTTTTAGTCTACGAGCTGAATTACCGCCATCGGCGAGGAATCGCCTACGCGAGTCCCTATCTTGACTATTCTGGTATAGCCGCCGTTGCGCTCGGCATACTTCGGCCCCAGCTCGTTGAACAGCTTGTTGACCGCCTCTTTGTGAGGGATTCTGGCAATAACGAGACGACGGTCGTTGAGCGTTCCGGACTTCGCCTTCGTGATGAGCTTCTCGGCCACGCGGCGAAGCTCTTTGGCTCTCGTCTCCGTTGTAACGATGCTTCCCTCTACGAAGAGACTGGCCGCCATGTTGCCAAGCATGGCCCACCTGTGGGCGCTGCAGCGGCCCAACCGCCTTGTACTCATGCGGTGTCTCATTGCTTACTCCTCCTTCGGATTCTGTTCGTTGTTCTCCAAATCCTCGTCGTCATCGTCGATCGGCGTGCTTATGTCGCCGCTGAGATGCAGGTCGAATTTGGCAAGTTTCTCCTCGATCTCCTTAAGGGAGATTTTGCCGAGGTTGCGGATTTTCAGGAGGTCGTCCCTCGTCCGCGACACGAGCTCGCCAATCATATGCACTCCGCCGCGAAGGAGACAATTCTCGCTGCGAACAGAAAGCTCAAGATCTCTGACGGGCCGCGTGTAGATGGAGTTTTCACCCATCGGGAAGCCGGCCATTCCGGGGCCGAATCCCTTGGAGCCGCCGAGCGCCGCGCGAGCGGCGTCGTCGTTTTTGATTATCTCGTCAAGCGCGCTGGTGCCGGGGCCTGCGAGCGCGTCGACTATCGACGCGTAGTATCCCTTGAGGATGCGGCTCGCCTGGATGACCGCCGACTCGGGCGAAACGACTTCGTTCGTCCAAATTTCGAGCGTGAGGCTGTCGTAGTCGGTCCTCTGCCCCATGCGCTTGTCCTGTATGTCATATTTCACGCGCTGCACAGGAGAGAAGAGCGCGTCGGTCTGGAGCGCGTCGACCGGAAGGTACGAGGCCCTCGGGCGGTCGATCGGCGCGTATCCGGTGCCGGTGGCCACGTATATGTCCATCGAAATGGAGTGGCCTTCTTCGATGGTGCATATATAGGCCTCGGGATCCGGGAATTCGATTTCGCTGTCAGGGTCGATGTCGGAGACCGTAACCACCTTTGGCCCCTTGGCCTCGAGGTGGAGCGTGCGAACCGTCGCCGAATGGCAGCGGACAGGGACGTGCTTCATGTTCACAAGAAGCTCGATGACGTCCTCCTTGACTCCCGGAATAGTGCTGAATTCATGCATTACGCCTTCGATGCGCACCGCTACCACGGCCGCGCCGCTTATAGAAGAGAGCAGGACGCGGCGCAGGGAGTTGCCAAGCGTTACGCCATAGCCTCTTTCAAGGGGCTCGATGGTGATTTTACCATACGACGGGGTGGATTCTTGTACTATGATCTCATGGCGATCATGCTCCATGTTCTCCCCCACCTTTCGTTACGTTAACGTGCATAGAATTCAACAACAAGCTGTTCGTTCACAGGTACGTCTATCTGTTCGCGAACCGGTACTGTAAGTAACGTGCCTGACATTGTTTCCTGATTAAATTCGAGCCATGCCGGGATGCTGCGCGCTGCGGAAGCCTCGGCGTTGTCCTTGAGCGTCTGAATGTCGCGGCTGCCTTCCGCTACGGCGACGACGTCGCCGGGCTTAAGCAGCGCGCTTGGGATGTTGAGCTTGCGGCCGTTGACCGTGAAGTGGCCGTGGCTGACGAGCTGGCGCGCCTGGGCGCGGCTCACGCCGAAGCCGAGACGGTAGACGACGTTGTCGAGACGGCGCTCGAGGAGCTGAAGGAAGTTATGACCCGTCTGCCCCGCCATGCCGGTCGCCTTCTCATATATCGTGCTGAACTGCGTCTCGTTGATGCCGTAGAAGCGGCGGAGCTTCTGCTTCTCACGGAGACGGATTCCATATTCGCTCTGCTTGCCGCGGCGCGTGCCGTGCTGGCCGGGCTTCGAGTTGCGTTTGGTGAGGCCGCACTTCTCGGTGTAGCAGCGGTCACCCTTTAAAAAGAGCTTGGCTCCCTCTGCGCGGCAAAGCCTGCATACGGGTCCTGTATATCTGCTCATGTGTACAAGTACCTCCTTCTGGGACTACACGCGGCGCCGTTTCGGAGGACGGCATCCGTTGTGCGGGATCGGCGTTGCGTCGCGGATCACATTGACCTGGAGTCCGGCCGCCTGAAGCGAGCGGATAGCCGACTCGCGTCCCGGTCCGGGGCCCTTTACGACGACGTCTATCTCGACGACTCCGTGGTCCTGCGCCACCTTGGCGGCCTGTGCGGCCGACATCTGAGCGGCGTACGGGGTCGACTTACGGGTTCCCTTGAAGCCGACGTTGCCGCCCGAGGCCCAGGAGAGCGCGTTGCCCTGCTTGTCGGTAAGCGTCACTATCGTGTTGTTGAATGTCGAATATATATGTGCTACGCCGTAGCTTACGTTCTTTCTTTCCTTGCGCTTGCGGCTGCGCTGTACGCGTTTGGCCAACTGTTATTCCCTCCCTAAACCTTACTTCGTAGCTTTCTTCTTGCCGGCGACTGTCCTCTTCGGACCTTTGCGCGTGCGGGCGTTCGTCTTCGTTCTCTGTCCTCTCACGGGGAGGCCGAGGCGGTGACGGAGACCGCGGTAGCATCCGATATCCATCAGACGCTTGATGTTCATCGCGATGTCGCGGCGGAGATCGCCTTCGACGTGACGGTTGTTTTCAATTTCCGCGCGGAGCTTCTGCTCTTCTTCCTCGGTGAGGTCTTTGACGCGGGTATTCGGGTTGATCCCAGTGACTTTTATAATGTCGTTCGCTACTGCCGGCCCGATACCGAAAATATAGGTAAGGGCTATTTCGATTCTTTTCTCACGCGGCAGGTCGACACCGGCTAGACGAGCCATTCCCTGCTACCTCCTTGCACCCTGGCGCTGCTTGTGGCGCGGGTTTCTGCTGCATATTACGCGCACGACGCCGTGGCGCTTGATAACTCTGCAGTATTCACATATCGGCTTGACCGACGGTCTTACTTTCATTAAATGCAGACCTCCTTGAGTAAACTTGTTCCCCGACGACGATTTTTATCGTCTACTTATATCTGTATGTTATCCGTCCGCGGGTCAGATCGTAGGGCGAAAGCTGCAAGAGCACCCTGTCGCCCGGAAGTATTCTGATGAAATGCATACGCATTTTACCCGAAACATGAGCCAAAATTTTATGACCGTTTTCCAACTCCACGCGGAACATAGCGTTGGGAAGCGGCTCAACAACTTTGCCCTTTACTTCGATTACCTCTTCTTTGGCCATCCGGCTGATCCATCCTCCTGTTTGCAAGATGTGCAGTCTTTGTTCATCACAACCGAAATCTCCTGCATCAACCAGCCGTTGTCCAGAGGTTTCCCGCTAGCGACACGCCCGGCCACATCTTCGAGATTGTAGTGCGTCTGCTGCAGATGAATAACATTTTTTCTCTTGGGTTTGGAGGCTGTGTACTCCGACCCGTTGGCGATCAAAATCCTCCCGTCGTGCGCGCCTACCACAGCGAAGGGCCTGCCTGCGAATTTTCCGCGGCGGACAATCACAATGTCGCCCGTGCGGAAAGCTCCGGCGTCTTTGGAGGATTTTACTCCCATGGCGTAAGGATCTCCACGCCGTCCTCCGTGACGAGAAGGCTGAACTCGAAATGAGCAGCGTCGCTCCCGTCCTTCGTGACGACGGTCCACCCGTCCGCCAGAGATTCCACGTCCTCTCCTCCGGTCATCACCATAGGCTCTACACAAAACGTCATACGCGGTTTGACGGTAAGACCGCTGCCGGGTACTCCGAAATTCGGGACCTGGGGCGCTTCGTGCATCTTATGGCCGATGCCGTGACCGGCGTAGTCTCTCACGAGTCCGTAGCCGGCAGGAATTACGACGCTTTCTACCGCATGACCGATGTCTCCGAGCGTAGCTCCCGGCTTTACCGCGGCGACACCGTGATGGAGGGATTCAAGCGTAAGATCGAGCAGCCGCTGTCGCTCTTCGCTTATTTTCCCTACAGCATAGGTGCATGCCGCGTCGCCGAAAAAGCCCTCGATTGAGGCGCCGGTATCGATACTGATTATATCTCCCTCTTCGAGCACACGGCTCTTGGAAGGAATACCATGCACGACTTCGTTGTTGATCGATGCGCAGATCGTGCCTGGGAACGGGACCGGCACCCACGGAACTTTGTATCCTTTGAAGGCAGGCTTGCCGCCCGCCTTCAGGATAAGCTCCTCAGCCGCCGCGTCGAGCGACAGAGTGTCGATCCCCGGTTTGACAAGATCCCTCATAAGCTTGAGGATGTCCGCTACGACCTGACCAGCCCTGCGCATCTTGGCTATGTCGCGGTCGGTTTTAAAAGTAATCATTAGGCGTTAGCCTTCTTCTGCTCCAGTATCTTCAGGACTGCGTCCTTGCCGCCGGTAGCGTCTACCGCGACGAGAAGCCCCTGGTTACTGTAGTAATCGATAAGGGGCGCCGTCTGCTCGTGGAAGACGGAAAGACGTTTGCGAATTACCTCTTCCTTGTCGTCGTCGCGCTGCACTACCTCGCCGCCGCATTTGTCGCATACGCCCTCTTTGGATGACGGCTTCAGGACGGTGTTGTATATCTCGCCGCACTGGCGGCACACCCTTCTCGAAGTCAGGCGTCCTACGACGGTGTCGTCGTCTATCACGAGATTGACGACGGCGTCAAGCTTTAGCTGGAGCTTAGCCAGCATTGCGTCAAGCGCCTCGGCCTGTGCGATCGTGCGCGGGAAGCCGTCGAGCATGAACCCCTCTTTTGCGTCGTCCTCCTGCAGACGATGCTCCATCATAGCGATTATAACATCATCCGGCACGAGTTTGCCCGCGTCCATATAGGCTTTGGCATTCTTTCCGAGCTCAGTTTCCTGTTTCACGTGGAAACGAAGCATGTCTCCGGTCGAAATATGGGCGACCGGATATTTAGCTTTTATACTGTCCGCCTGCGTACCTTTTCCGGCGCCCGGCGCACCCAGAAGAATGATCCTCATTTTGATTCGCCTCTTTTGGATTACAGTTTCAAAAGCCCGCCGCCTCTGCCGCCGCGGCGTTTCAGAATCCCTTCGTAATGGCGCATAAGCAGCTGCCCTTCAATCTGGTGTACCGTGTCAAGGGCAACGCCGACAACGATTATAACCGCTGTGCCGCCAAAATAGAAGGTGTTTATGTTCATTATCCCGGTCATCATCGTCGGAACGACGGCTATAATCGCGAGCGCGACCGCGCCGCCGAGCGTGATGCGTCCCATTACCTTCTCGATGTAATCGGTGGTCGGCTTGCCGGGACGGATGCCGAGGATGAACCCGCCGTTCTTCTTCATATTATTCGATATATCCTCGGGCTTGAAGACGACCGCGGTATAGAAATATGAGAAGAACACTATCATTATCACGTAGAGCACCATGTAGATCGGGCTGTTCGGGCTCATGGCCTGCTGCACCGCTCTCGCCGCGCTGTTCTGGAAGAGTCCGGCCACCGTGTAGGGGAAGAGAAGGACGGAGGAGGCGAAGATTATGGGGATGACTCCCGCAGTGTTCACCCTAAGCGGGATGAAGCTGCTCTGCCCTCCGTACATTTTGTTTCCGACCATACGCTTGGCGTACTGCACCGGCAGGCGGCGCTGGCCTTCCTGCAGCATGACGCAGCCCGCCACGACGGCGAGCATTACGGCTATCGCAAGAAGCAGAACCAGAGCGTTCATCTCTCCGAGACGTACGAGAGAGAAGGTGCGGACGACGGCCTCGGGAATTCTGACGACGATACCGGCGAAGATCAGCAGCGAAATTCCGTTGCCTATTCCGTGGTCCGACATGATTTCACCGAGCCACATAACGGCGACCGCGCCGGTCGTCAGGGTGAGCGATACCAGAATGATGTCCATGAAGCTTCCGGTATAGATTCCCAGTCCGCGCAGCCAGCCGGTCATGCCGACGGCCTGAATGAAGGCGAAAATGATCGTCCCGTAGCGAGTCCACTGAACGATCTTCTTTCTGCCTTCTTCTCCCTCTTTCTGCAGCTTTTCAATGCTCGGCACAACGACGGCGAGCAGCTGCATTACAATGCTGGAGTTGATGTAGGGCGTAACACCCAGCGCGAATATACTGAAACGGCTGAGTGCTCCGCCAGCAAAAAGATCAAGGAATCCAAGAATGGATCCCTGATCAAACAGCCTTCCGAGGGCTGCTGCATCCACTCCGGGAGTGGGCACGTGGGCGCCAAGACGGTACACGAACAGCGCTGCAAGCGTAAAAAGGATGCGGCGCTTCAGATCAGGCAGCCGAAAAGTGTCCCGGAATGAATCCAGCATGTTATATCACCTCAGCCTTGCCGCCGGCGGCCTCAATTTTCTTCGCGGCGGAAGCGCTGTAAGCGTTCGCCTTGACGTTGAGGCTTTTGCTGAGTTCGCCGACTCCGAGCACCTTGACCGGACGGTCGGGGGCAGAGATGAGGCGGAGCTCGCTCAGTTCCTTCGCGGTAACTTCGCTGCCGGCTTCAAAACGTTCCTCTAAATCTGCGATGTTGACTATCTCGTACTTGACCGTGAAGCGGAAGTTGCTGAAGCCGCGCTTAGGGATGCGGCGCGCGAGCGGCATCTGTCCGCCTTCGAAGTTGGCCTTGATGTCGGGGCTCTTTCTGGCCTTCTGTCCCTTGTGGCCTTTGCCAGCGGTTTTACCGTTGCCGCTGCCGAGGCCCTGTCCAAGGCGTTTCGGTTTTTTGTGCGATCCCGGCACGGGACTCAGTTCATGAAGTTTCATGCCAGTACCTCCTTATTCCTCGACCGAGTACTCAAGCAGATGGCTGATCTTGTTGATCATGCCGCGGATCTGCGGAGTATCCTCATGATACACAGTCTCATAGAGTCTGTGAAAGCCAAGAGCCTTGATGACGCGCTCCTGGTGCGGAGGACGGCCTATCGTGCTTCTTTTCCAGGTGATGCGAAGTTTAGCCATGGTAAGTTACCTCCTAGGCTTCCTTGCGCTCTTTGCCGCGCAGACGGTAGATTTCTTCCGGAGTGCGCAGGCGCTTTACAGCGTCGAGCGTCGCGTAGGCGATGTTGATCGGGTTCGACGTTCTGCCCGTTACCTTCGCGATAACGTCTTTGACGCCGCCGAGCTCCATTATCGGACGAACCGAGGAACCGGCGAGAACTCCGGTACCGGGAGCCGCGGGACGGAGAAGGACTTCCGCCGCGCCGAACTTTCCGATAATCGGATGCGGAAGGGTATGACCGGTCTTCTTGAGGTCGATCATGTTCTTCTTCGCGTGCTCGATGCCCTTCTTCATAGCGACGGAAATTTCCTTCGCTTTGCCGGTGCCGAGGCCGACCTGGCTGACGCCGTCGCCGACTACGACGAGAACGCTGAAACGGAAGCGCTTACCGCCTTTGACGACTTTGCTGACGCGGTTGATGGAAACTATGCGCTCAGAAAGCTCAAGGCCCCTGCTGCTGTAGGATTTTGTATTCTGCTGTGTCTCTTTCGCCACTATATTGCGCCTCCCTTAGAACTTCAGACCGGCTTCGCGGGCAGCTTCCGCAAGGGCTTTGATTCTGCCGTGGTAGACATGGCCGCCCCTGTCGAAAACGACCTCCGTGATTCCCTGAGCGAGAGCGCGTTCTGCGATGAGCTTGCCGACGGCCTTTGCAGCTTCCTGGTTGCCGGTGCCCTTTACTTCGTCAAACTTATCCTGAACCGTCGAAGCGGATACGAGCGTGTGTCCCTTTACGTCGTCGATGACCTGCACGCTGATATGCTTCAAGCTTGCGAAGACCGCAAGACGCGGACGCTCAGCGGTGCCGGAGAGATGTCTCCTGAGGCGACGGTGGCGGAGCTCCCGCATTTCGTTACGACTGCGACTACTAATCAACGTCCTTCACCTCGCCTTATTTCTTGGCGCCGGCCTTACCGGCTTTGCGGATTACATATTCGCCGGCGTATCTGATGCCTTTGCCCTTATAGGGTTCGGGCGGGCGATAGCCGCGAACGTTCGACGCGACCTGTCCGACGAGCTGCTTGTCTATGCCGCGTACGACGATTTTGATCGGGCTCTCGCAGGCGAACTCGATTCCCGCCGGGGGAACGACTTCGACCGGATGCGAGAAGCCGAGGCTGAGCACGAGGTTCTTGCCCTGCATCTGAGCTCTGTAGCCGACGCCTACGATTTCGAGGACTTTCTGGAAGCCTTCGGTGACGCCGACGACCATGTTGTTGATGAGGGCTCTCGTCATGCCGTGGGCGGCGCGGACGGCCTTGTCGTCGTTTGCGCGCGTGACGGAAACTGTGCCGTCAGCAACGGCGACGGAGATGTTCTGCATGACGTCCATCTCGAGGGTGCCCTTAGCGCCCTTGACGGTCACATGCTGGCCGTTGACCGTTACGTCTACGCCCTTGGGAAGCGTTATGGCTTTGCGTCCTATTCTCGACATTTTGCGGGCCTCCCTACCAGACGTAGCAGATGACTTCGCCGCCGAGGCCGAGCTTGCGGGCCGACGCGTCGGTCATAAGGCCGGCAGAGGTCGAAATCAGAGCTATGCCGAGTCCGCCCATAACCTTGGGCAGCTCGTCCTTGCCGACGTAGATGCGGCGGCCGGGCTTGCTGATTCTGCGAAGTCCCTGGATGACTCTTTCCTTCTGGGGACCGTAGTTCATCGTGAGGCGCAGTATCGGCATCGGCTGCTTCGCGTCGGTGATCGTCTTGTAATTGCGGATATATCCTTCTTCTTTTAATATGCGAGCCATTTCCAGACGCATCTTTGAAAGAGGCATATCTACCATTTCATGGTAAACAACATTCGCATTTCTGATGCGAGTGAGCATATCCGCGACAGGATCGGTAATATGCATATTAAAGGATCCTCCCTTCTATGCCCTATTGTTACCAGCTGGCCTTTACAACGCCGGGGATTTTCCCCTCGCGCGCGAGCCTGCGGAAACAGCAGCGGCACATATCAAACTTGCGCATATATCCGTGGGGACGCCCACAGATAGGGCAGCGGTTGTATTTTCTAACTTTGAACTTCGGCTCAAGAGCGGCCTTGTTCTCCATGCATTTACGAGCCATTTCCTTCTCCTTCCTAGCGGGCGAAAGGCATGCCGAGCTCTTTCAAGAGAGCCATGGCTTCCTCATCCGTCTTGGCCGTCGTAACGAAGGTAATGTTCATTCCGCGCTGGCGGATGACCTTGTCGTAGTCGATCTCAGGGAAGAGAAGCTGCTCTTTAAGGCCGAGGTTGAAGTTCCCTCTGCCGTCGAAGCCCTTCTTCGAAATTCCCTGGAAGTCCTTGATACGCGGAAGAGCGATGCTGAAGAGTCTGTCCACGAACTCCCACATTCTCGCGCTTCTTAAGGTGACGGCGCATGCGACCGGCATTCCCTCGCGGACCTTGAATCCGGCGATGGATTTCTTGGCGCGCTTCAAAACAGGCTTCTGTCCGGAAATAATGGTCAGTTCGTTGATGGAAGCGTCCATGTATTTCTGGTCGAGCTTGGCTTCGTTGACGCCTATGTTGATTACGACCTTGGCCAGGCGAGGAATTTCCATTACGTTCTTGTACTGGAACTGCTCGTTAAGGTGAGGACGGACTTCTTCCGTATATTTTGTCAAAAGACGCGGTGTCATGATGTCCCCTCCTTCTAAGCCTTGTCGATGATCTCGCTGCACTTCTTGCAGACGCGGACTTTTCTTCCGTCGTCGAGGAAGGCGCGTCCGACGCGGGTCGCTTTGCCGCACTTCGGGCAGACGAGCATTACCTTGGACGCCGCGAGCGGCGCTTCTTTCTTTACGAGTCCGCCGCGGGGATCCTTCTGGGTCGGGCGCACGCTCTTCGTAACGAAGTTGATATTCTCAACGATCACGGTATCCTTCTGGATGTTGCGGCTGAGAATTTTACCTTCCTTACCAGCGTCCTTGCCGGAAATAACGCGGACACGGTCTCCCTTTTTAATTCTCATCTTAGACATGAGCGGTATCCCCCTAAACTACTTCGGGAGCCAGAGAGACTATGCGCATGTACTTCTTTTCTCTCAGTTCCCTTGCTACAGGTCCAAAAATACGTGTTCCCTTGGGGTCGCCGTTGTTGTCGATGACGACTGCTGCATTATCGTCGAAGCGGACGTAGGAACCGTCTCTGCGGCGGATTTCCTTCTTCGTTCTGACGATTACGGCCTTGACAACGTCGCCCTTCTTTATGTTGCCGTTGGGCGCGGCTTCGCGAACCGCTCCGACTATAACGTCGCCGACTGTACCGACTTTGCGGAAGCTGCCGCCCTTTACCTGAACGCAGAGAATCTTGCGCGCGCCGGAATTATCCGCAACGTTGAGTACTGTACGCAGCTGAATCATAATTATTCAGCCTCCTCTTCTGCGGCGTTGCCGAGTATAGGCGCTCTCTCGACTATCTCAAGGACCTCCCAGCGCTTCTTCGCGCTGAGGGGGCGGGTCTCGCCGATCATTACGGTGTCGCCTACGCGGCAGTCGTTTGTCTCGTCGTGCGCCATGAACTTCTTGGAACTAAGAACGGGCTTACCGTAGAGTGAATGTTTTGCCATGCGGTCGACACGAACGACTATGGTCTTGTCCATCTTGTCGCTAACCACAGTACCGGTGCGGACCTTGCGATGAGCAGTGCGTTCTTCCATCTCCGGTTACCTCCTTGCTCCAGAATGATCTATGCCTGTCTCTTTCTCGGTTATGACCGTAAGGATACGGGCGATAGTCTTCTTTACTTCTTTAATGCGGCCTGAATTGTTCAGCTGTCCAATCGCGTTCTGAAAGCGGAGGTTGAACAATTCTTCCTTGTACTGCTTGTGTTTATCTTTGAGCTCAGCAATACTGAGATCTCTGAGTTCCTTAGGATCCATAATTATTCACCTGCTCCCTCTCGGGTTAACATTTTGACCTTGATGGGCAGCTTGAATGACGCCGTACGGAATGCCTGCTCCGCAAGCTCGCGAGGAACACCCGCTATCTCGAACATTACGCGTCCACGTTTTACCGCTGCAGTCCAGTATTCCACGTTGCCTTTTCCTTTACCCATACGGGTTTCAAGAGGCTTCTCCGTAACGGGGCGGTCCGGGAATATCCTTATCCAGATTTTTCCGCCTTTTTTCATCTTACGGCTGATAGCGACGCGGACCGCTTCAATCTGACGCGCTGTGATCCATCCGTTCTCACAGGCCTGAAGCCCGTACTCGCCGAAATCTACTTTCGTAGCACCCTTGCTGTACCCGCGAAGCGCAGTCAGGTGAGGTTTGCGATATTTTACTCTTTTCGGAGAAAGCATCGTGCGTTACCCCCTATCCTTCGTCGTGGGCTCAGCCTCGGGAATCGGCTTGCGCTCCATAACTTCGCCTTTGTAGATCCAGACCTTGATGCCGATGACGCCGTAAATGGTGTGAGCCTCGGCGAAGCCGTAATCTATGTCGGCGCGGAGCGTCGAAAGCGGAAGCTGGCCTTCCAGATACCATTCCGTGCGGGCGATTTCAGCGCCGCCGAGACGTCCGCCGCACTGTATCTTAATTCCCTTGGCTCCGGACTTCATCGCGCGGAAGATCGACTGCTTCATGGCGCGGCGGAAGCTGATTCTGCGCTCCAGCGAGGAGGCGACGCCTTCCGCGACTACCTGCGCCTCAACATCAGGATTCTTCATTTCCTGAATGTTTATCATTACCCGGTTGCCGGTCATAGCCTGAAGTTCTTCACGAACTGCCTGTATTTCAGCACCTTGCTTGCCAATTACAACACCAGGCCGGGCGGTCCAAACTGTGAAACGCATAACGTCTCCGATACGCTCAATCTCCACACGGCTGATGCCGGCCTGAGCCCAGCGCTTCTTAATCCACTCTCTGAGCTCGAGATCTTTGTGAAGGAATTTGGCATACTTTTTGCCGTCAGCGTACCAACGGGACTCCCAATCGTAGATGACGCCGAGTCTATATCCTACCGGGTGAACCTTCTGACCCACTGCTTCACCCCTCCTTACTTCTCGCACACAACCACGGTAATGTGGCACGTGTGATGTCTGAACGCATGAGCGCGGCCCATCGAAACGGGGCGGAAGCGCTTCATATAAGTTCCCTGGTCGGCCGTGGCGGACTTCACTATGAGCTTGTCCATGTCCAGGCCGTGATTATGCTCCGCATTCGCGACTGCGCTCTTCAGGACCTTCTCCGCATAGCGGGCGGGCTTATTGGGCGTGTACTTGAGGATCATAAGAGCCTCAGAGGCGTTCTTGCCGCGAATCAGCGCTAATACTCTGCGCACCTTGTTAGCAGAAACACGAAGCTGCTTTGCTGACGCTTTTACTTCCATTTTCGCAGCCCTCCTACTTCTTTACCTTCGTAGTGCGTTCCTGACCGGCATGACCGCCGAACTTGCGGGTCGGCGCGAACTCGCCGAGCTTATGTCCGATCATATTATCGCTGATGTATACGGGGACATGGATGCGGCCGTTGTGCACGGCTATCGTGTGTCCAACCATTTCAGGCGTAATGGAGCAGGCGCGCGCCCAGCTCTTGATTACTGTCTTTTTGCCGGATTCGTTCATATCCTCTACTCTGCGGAGCAGCTTAGCGTCAACATACGGACCTTTTTTAAGTGAACGAGCCATCTAAATTTCCCTCCTACAACCTACGGGCTACTTCTTACGGCGGCGGACGATGAACTTGTCCGACGGCTTCCGCTTACGAGTACGGTAACCCTTCGCCGGAGTACCCCACGGAGAGACAGGATGCTTGTGAGATTTGCTCTTTCCTTCTCCACCGCCCATAGGATGGTCGACAGGGTTCTGGATCATACCGCGGATATGAGGACGAATGCCGAGCCAGCGAGTTCTTCCCGCCTTGCCGGATATTACGTTCTCATGCTCTTCGTTTCCGACCTGACCGACAGTCGCCATGCACTCGAGAAGGACCAGTCTCAGTTCGCCGGAGGGCATACGCACAAAAGCGTACTTGCCTTCCTTGGCCATGAGCTGCGCCGAAGAACCGGCGGAGCGCACAAGGACGCCGCCGCGTCCGGGCTCGAGCTCCACATTGTGGATGACCGTACCGACGGGGATGTCCTTAAGCTTAAGAGCGTTGCCGGGGCGTATGTCGGAACCTTCGCCGGCGAAGATGACGTCGCCGACGTTGAGGCCGATCGGCGCAAGGATGTATCTCTTCTCTCCGTCTTTGTAGGAGATGAGAGCGATGCGCGCGGAACGGTTGGGATCGTACTCGATAGCGGCGACTTTGCCGGGCACGCCGAACTTATCGCGCTTGAAATCGATTATACGATACTTGATTCTGCCGCGTCCGCCGCGGTGTCGCATGGTGACGCGCCCGTTGTTGTTGCGTCCCGCCGACTGCGAAAGCGAAACGACCAGACTGCGTTCCGGCTTCGACTTCGTTATTTCGGCGAAGTCGGGCGTCGCCATCTGACGGCGGCTAGGCGTAGTGGGACGATATTTTTTTATACCCATTAAATATTTCCCCCTTCTCCTTAGGCGTTTGCGCCCTCAAAGAAAGCGATCTTCTCACCCTTGGCGAGAGTTACTACGGCTTTCTTCCAGGAACGGGAACGACCCAAGAAAGCACCCATCCGCTTCGGTTTGGAACGGACCTGGATCGTATTGACCTTAACAACCTTCACCTTAAATACTTCCTCCACTGCCTTGCGAATTTCGATTTTATTCGCTTTCGGAAGTACCTCAAACGTGTACTGTCCGAGCTCCATCTGACGGCTTGTCTTCTCCGTTATGACGGGCCGAACTATTATATCATAAGATGTGGCGTTCATTAACCAAATACCTCCTCGAGCTTTTTAATTGCTTCGGGAGTTGCGATCAGCTGATCGTGATTGAGCAGATCGTAGACGTTTACGCTGTCCACGTGCTGGACATAAGCGCCCGGGATGTTCGCGGCGGACTTGACGACCGCCATGTTCGTCTCATGAAGGACGAGAAGGGGCTTCTTCCCATTCTGTACAGCGGAGAGGAAAGCCATCATGCTCTTCGTCTTCGGCGCGTCCATGTCGAACTTGTCGACGACGATCATGTTCTCGGCCTGGGCCTTAAGCGTCAGCGCGCTGCGTATCGCAAGACGGCGGACCTTCTTGTTGACCTTCTGGTGATAATCGCGCGGATGCGGACCATGCGCGACGCCGCCGCCGACCCACAGCGGAGAGCGCGAGCTTCCGGAGCGGGCGCGTCCAGTGTGCTTCTGGCGCCACGGCTTCTTGCCGCCGCCGCGGACGTCGCCGCGGTCTTTGGTGTTGTGCGTGCCGAGGCGGCAGTTCGCCAGATGGGCGACTACAACCTGGTGCATCGCGGGCACATGGATCGGGGCACCGAAGACGGCATCAGAAAGCGTTACTTCCCCGATAACCTCGCCCTTGAAATTAACTTCTTTTACTACAGGCATCGTCTTCAGCCTCCTACCTAAGCAGTCTTACGAATCATAACGAGGCCGTCGCGAGCGCCCGGTACAGGTCCAGCTATCAAGATAAGGTTATTCTCTTCGTCTACGGCGAAGACCTTAAGATTCTTGGTCGTTACCCGCTCGTTTCCCATACGCCCAGCCATCCTGCGGCCCTTCATAACGCGGCCGGGGAAGCTGCTGCAACCGATAGAACCTGGGTGACGGTGCGTTACGGAATGTCCGTGGCTCGCCGGCGTGCCGCCGAAGCCGTGGCGCTTCATAACGCCCGCTGTGCCCTTACCTTTGCTGACGCCGATAACATCAACAACCTCGCCATTCTGGAACAGAGAAACGGTGATCTCCTGTCCCACCTGGTAGCCCGTCGTGTCGTCCACGCGGAACTCCCTCAGCCAGCGCTTGGGCGCAACATTCTGCTTCTCGAAGTAACCCTTCATCGGCTTTGTCACCTTGACGGGTTTTACCTCTCCGAGACCAAGCTGCACTGCGCTGTAGCTGTTCTTTTCAGGTGTCCGGATTTCAACGATCGTGCAAGGGCCTGCTTCAATAACCGTAACAGGTACCGCTTTGCCGTTTTCGTCGAAGACCTGGGTCATCCCAACCTTGCGGCCCAGTATCCCCATACTCATAAACGTTTCACTCCTTTTCAGACTAAGGCAGACTTATAGCTTAATCTGTATATCCACACCAGAGGGCAGGTTCAGCTCCATAAGAGCTTCCATCGTCTTCTGGGTCGGGTCTATTATATCAATCAGGCGCTTATGCGTCCTGATTTCATACTGGTCGCGTGCGTCTTTATCAACATGCGGGGAAGTGAGTACGCAGAAGCGCTCCACAGCGGTCGGAAGAGGCACGGGGCCAGAAACTTTCGCGCCGGTGCGCTGCGCCGTGTCGGCTATCTGACTGGCGGAAGCGTCGAGGACGCGATGGTCGAAAGCTTTGAGTTTAATACGAATTTTCTTCGCCAAAATATTCCCCTCCCGGGGCGTTATTCGATTATCTCGGTGACGACGCCGGCGCCGACCGTACGGCCGCCTTCGCGGACTGCGAAGC
>UQVV01000019.1 GCA_900544635.1 uncultured Cloacibacillus sp.
GGGCCAACTCCCCGTCGACAACAAGGGCAACGTCCGCCCCTACTCCTTCCGCATCTGCTTCACCGACCCCTATCAGGGAGCTCTTGCGGCCGACCTCGCTTACAACGACCTTCACAAGACGAAGGCCGCCATCCTCTACAACGTCGGTTCGGACTACGCCCAGGGACTTCGCGAGTTCTTCATCGACAGCTATGAGAAGCTCGGCGGAAAGATAGTCGCCGACGAAGGCTTCCGTGAGACCGACGTCGACTTCCGCGCCCAGCTTACGAAGATCAAGAACTCCGGCGCCGACGTAATGCTCCTCCCCGGCATGGGCAAGGACATGGCGCTCGCCATCAAGCAGGCTCAGGAGCTCGGACTTGACCTCACCATCATCGGCGGCGACGGCTACGCTGAATTCATGAACGAAATCGCCGGCCCCGCGATGAAGGGAACCTACTGGGTCAACCACACCTACCTCGACGACCCTGGAATGGCCCCGATCTTCGCCCGCTATAAGGAAGTCTACAACGACGACTGCAAAGAGTTCGTAAACGGAACCATGGCCTATGACGGCATGTACTGGCTCATCGACGCCATCAAGCGCGCAGGAAAGGCCGAAGGCCCCGCGATAGCGAAGGCTCTCGAAGAGACGAAGGGCCTCGAGCTCCACCACGCGACTCTGACCATCGACCCGGCGACCCACAACCCCGTCAACAAGGCCGGTATCATCCTTAAAGTCGGAGACGACCTCAAGACCGACTTCTACAAGAAAGTCGAACCGAAATAAGTAATTAAAGCCACTCTCGCGTCCAAGGCTTTACTCTGCGAAAGCCTTGGACGCTTTTCTCGACAAGCCCCGCTTATCTGTTTATCAACGCAAGAAAGTTTGAGGTGTTGCTCTTGGAGACTTTCATCCAGCAGCTTATTAACGGACTGTCGCTCGGCTCGGTTTACGCACTTATCGCTGTCGGATATTCCCTCGTATACTCCGTGCTTCTGTTCTCGAATTTCGCCCACGGCGGATTCCTCGTAATAGGCGGCTATATCTGCTACTACGCGCTGCGTTCCGGCGGAGCCAATATCTGGATCGCCTCGTTCGCTGCCCTCGTCGGCGCGGGAATTTCGGCCATCGTCGTCGAACGCCTCGCCTATCGCCCGATACGCGAACGCACGCCGATAACGCTCTACATGCTCATCGCTTCGATGGGTATGAGCATCGTCATTGAAAACATCTTCGTGGTCACCGTCGGCGGACGCTTCCGCGCGCTGCCCCCGGTCATCCCGACTGAACCGGTAAATTTCCTCGGCCTCGCCACGACGAGCGCCTTCGACATCCTTTCGCTCGTCACCGCGGTCGTATTCCTCGCGGGGCTCCAGCTCTTCCTCGTCAAGACGAAGTGGGGGCTCGCGATCCGCGCAGCTTCCTATAACCTCAAGACGGCGGGCCTCATGGGCGTCAACGTCAACAGGCTCATCGCGATAGTCTTCTTCGTCGCGGGGCTCCTCGCCGGCGTCGGAGGCATATTCCTCTCCGTCCGCTACACGCTCTATCCGCAGCTCGGAAGCATGATAACGACGAAGGCCTTCGTTGCGGCGGTTATAGGCGGCCTCGGCTCGCTGCCGGGCGCGGTCATCGGAAGCATCATCCTCGGCCTCGCCGAAATGCTGACGGCGGGCTTCATATCGAGCCAGTTCCGCGACCTCGTCGTCTTCGGAATACTCATCATAACGCTGATTGTCCGTCCGACGGGACTCTTCGGAAAATCCGTCGGCGAGAAAGTGTAAAGGAGGGCGGTCTGTTATGGAAGGTTATGCCGTTGGAGTTATCACCCTCCTCGCTATAAACTGCATCGCCGCTATGGGCGTCTCGCTCTTCACCGGATTCACGGGCATCTTCACGCTCGGACACGCCGGCTACATGGCGATAGGCGCGTACACCGCGGCCATACTCACTGTCGAATACGGCGTGCATTTCATACCCGCAATCATCGCGGGCGGAATCCTCGCCATGATACTCGCGTTCCTGATAGGCATCCCGACGCTGAAGCTCGTCGGAGACTACTACGCCATCGTCTCCCTCGGCCTCGGCGAAGCGATACGCCTCATCATTGAGAACTGGAACGACGTCACGCGCGGCGCGCGCGGCTATCCGGGAATCGACGGATTCACCTCGATGCCCGTCGCTGTAGGGTTCTTCCTAGTGCTTGCGGTCGCGATGTTCTTCCTTGTAAACAGCAGCTACGGGCGCACCTTCAAGGCCTGCCGCGACGACTACGTCGCCGCCTCGCTGCTCGGCTTCAACACGGCGCACTACCGCAACCTCAGCCTTGCGATATCGGGCTTCTACTGCGGCGTCTCGGGCGCCCTCATAGCCGGATACATGTCCTTCATACAGCCGATAATGTTCGACATGGCGAAGTCGACGGAGCTCGTCTCGATAGTCGTCTTCGGAGGCCTCGGCTCGATGAGCGGATGCCTGCTCGGCACGACGATACTGACGCTCGTCACTGAGCTCTTCCGCCCGATTTCCCAGTACCGTATGCTTATCTACGGACTCGTCCTCGTCCTCGTCATGGTGCTGCGTCCGGAAGGCATCATGGGGACGAACGAGCTCACGCCCGCTTACCTGAAAAAGCTCTTTTCACGTAAAAAGACCGGAACGGCAGAGGAGGGAGCCCGCTGATGAGCGCACTGCTTGAACTTAAAGAAGTAAACAAATCGTTCGGCGGCGTCCAGGCCGTCCGCGACATGAGCTTCGTCATAAACAAAGGCGAGCTGGCCGGCCTCATAGGGCCGAACGGAGCCGGAAAGACGACGATATTCAACCTCGTGACCGGCGTCTACGACGTTACGAGCGGCGACATCGTCTTCAAAGGCGAGAGCATCGCGAAGCTCAAGACCTTCCAGGTAATCTCGCGCGGCATCGCGCGCACCTTCCAGAACCTGCGCCTTTTCGCGGCCTCGTCGGTGCTCGAGAACGTCATGACCGCCGCGCAGCAGCACTACAAATATAATTTCTTCGAGGCCGTCACGCACATCGGACGCTGGAAGAGCCAGGAGGCTGCGACGCGCAAGGAAAGCATGGAGCTGCTTGAGCGCGTCGGGCTCGCCGACCGCGCCAACCAGGCCGCGGGAACGCTGCCATACGGTCTCCAGCGCCGCCTTGAAATCGCGCGCGCCATATCGCTTCAGCCGGAACTCCTGCTTCTCGACGAGCCGGCCGCCGGTATGAACGCCGACGAAGTCGTACAGCTCAACGAACTGATTACCGGCATCCACCGCGACTTCAAGCTGACGATACTGCTCATCGAGCACCACATGGACATGGTTATGGCGATATGCCCGCACATCGTCTGCATGAACTTCGGCGCGAAGATAGCCGAGGGCTCGCCGGCGGAAATTCAGAGCCATCCCGACGTGCTCAAGGCCTACCTCGGAGAGGAGGAATAGGGACATGACGGAAAACCGCACTCCTATTCTCGCAGTCAGGGACCTAGTCGTCCGCTACGGAGCTATACAGGCGCTCAAAGGCGCTTCGCTCGACGTTTATCCCGGAGAGATAGTCGCAGTCATCGGGGCCAACGGCGCGGGCAAATCGACGATGATGAACGCCATCATGGGCGACGTGCCGCGCGTCTCCGGCGAGATACTGCTCGACGGCGTCGCGCTTCCCGCCAAGAGCTTCCAGGTCGTTTCCGCCGGCGTCAGCCTTTCACCCGAAGGACGCAAGGTCTTCGCGCCGCTCACAGTTCTCGAAAACCTCGACATGGGAGCCTTCCCGCTCAGCGACAAGGCGGAGATAGAGCGCCTCAAGCAGAGCGTCTTCGAGCTCTTCCCGCGCCTGCTCGAACGCAAGAACCAGTACGCGGGAACGCTCTCCGGCGGCGAACAGCAGATGCTCGCGATAGGCCGCGCGCTCATGGCGCGCCCGCGCGTCCTGCTCCTCGACGAACCGTCGCTCGGACTCGCGCCCATCATCATCAACGAAATCTTCAAGGAGCTCACCGAGATCAACAGAAAGCTCGGCATGGCGATACTGATAGTCGAGCAGAACGCGAAGAAGGCCCTCCAGCTTTCGCACCGTGCCTACGTCATCCAGACCGGCACGATCATCATGGAAGGCAAATCCGACGACCTGCTCCACAATCCCGAAATCGAGGAAGCCTACCTCGGCGGCAAAAAGTAACGGCAAGTCACGGCAGAATAGCATAAATCGGGGCGCGGACGGCGAATCCGCGCCCTTTTCCGTATGCGCCGTCCGCGCTATCATTTTCGCAAAAGACGGCGGCGCTTGGAACGCGGCGGCGGTCGCTGACGCGCGCCTGCATAGACGGAGACGCAGCGCCGATTAAGGAGGAAAAGCGATGAACTTACCGAAACGCGACGGCCTGCACGGCCGGTACTATCTGATACACAAGCCGGACACCGCGCCGGAGGTGCTGGCGGAGGCGGACGTCTGCATTCAGGACGTGCTGAACGGGACCGCGAGGGAGAATCACTCGGGCTATCCGACGGTGGTGCGCAATCACAACGGGACTCCGTTCCTGCCGAGCCAGTTGTTGGAACGTTATCTCTCACGTCAGCCGCTGAAGGGATTTCCTTACGACGCCGCCGCATTCTGCGATGCGCTGCGGCGGCTGGCGGGCTGGAAAGAGATTGACCACACGCTGGATAAGTACATAGAAAAGCACGTGCAGAAACGCTATTTTGTGGAGGGCGAGAAAGAAAGCTATTTCTCCTGCTATCCGCCCTGCACGGTTTCCCCGGAGCTGCGGCCCGAGGATGTTGACGAAAATCTGCTGCGCTTCGTCTGTTATGCGGCGGTCTGTCATACGGTCTACGGCATCAGCTGCGAATCCGTCACGACGAAGCATCTGCTCGGCCTGGTTTCGCAGCTTCGCCCGGACATTGTGAAGGAACTGAAAGACAACGGCAGCGGCAAGCTGCCGCACGACATTCAAAAGAGAAAAACAAAGCACATGACCGCCTCGGCCAACGACGCCTTCGCGGTCGTCCGCATCACGGCAAGGGACTGCTCGGAGGGATGCTGCGCCGAGGCGCTGGAATACCTGTGCGTCGTGCTTGAACAGCCGGACTTCCCGCGCAGCTACTCCGTCGAGTTCCGCGGGCCGGAGAAAATATATCTGCCGGTCCCGGGCCTGCCGAAGAAGGGCGTGAACCAGCTCTTCGCCTGCGCGGTGCGCTATCCGCGGCTCCACGGCCTGATAGAACAGTACGCGCGGCTCGCCATGCGCGAGGACGAGTGGTACAATAACTTGAGCGACGAATACTGCGCCATGCCCGGCACCTTCGCCGTCTTCGCGCTGGGTATGGAAGGGCTTGAGCCTAAGCTGCTGAGACTGGTCTGCGACTACCTGGATCTCTGCGACGACGAACATTCGTCATTGCAGGAAAAATTCATCCACGCCTTTTTCAAAAAATTCGGCTTCTCGCGGCAGACCATGCCCGTCTTGCTCCACGGCGTCCGGTCCATGCAGTCGCTCAGCCCCGCGAAAGAGTTCGGCTCTCTGATAGCCAACGATGAGAGCCTCGATGCCCTGCTTGAAATCAAGAGCCGTCTGGCGGACTATCTGCCGGAAGAGGATGAAGATGATGAGGAAGCGAAAGACTTCCTATGGCGCGACACGCTCTGGGCGATATGGGGCAAAGCGTCCGAAAACGGCGGAGGCAAGGTCGTCAAGGCCGCGCCTGATGAGCTGAAAGAAAAATACCGTCAGGTCTTCAAGGCGGTGCGGAGTGAAAAAGAAATGGACAATGCGCAATAGCGTGCGATAAATTGGAACAACGTCAGGGAGAAAAGTATGAAGAATGGACGAATCGTTATAATCACGGGCTCTCCGGGGACAGGAAAGACTACCGCGGCGGCTGTTATCGCAAAAGAGTCGGATCTGGAAAAATCGGTACACATGCACACCGACGACTTTTATCACTATCTGAGCAAAGGGGCGATACCGCCGTATCTGCCGGAGTCAAACGAGCAGAATCTTGTCGTCATCGAAGCATTTTTAGAAGCGGCGAAGCGGTTTGTCCGCGGCGGATATGACGTAATAGTGGACGGTATCGTTGGGCCGTGGTTCTTGGCGCCGTGGCTTGGCCTTGTCGGGGAAGGTTATGAGGTACACTATATTATTTTAAGAGCCTGTAAGGGAGAAACCCTAAAACGAGCGGTAGCGCGCTCGAAGCTAGACAGGAAAACAAATATTGAATTGGTAGAGACAATGTGGACGCAATTTTGCAGTCTCGGGAGATATGAAGCAAACGTCGTCGATACGACGGCATATTCCGTTGAAGAGACTGTTTCCGCAATACGTGAGAAAATCGAAAGCGGGACAGCGTTATTGTCTCAGTAATATAGTTCAATTAACCACATAAACAAGACGAACGATATCTAGCCATGCCGCGCTCCGACGCTGTGCGCCGTCCGCGTAAGCGGACATAAAAAATCACCTTTGCGCACAGCTAGCGTCAGGCGTGTTTCCTGGCCGACGCAACATCCAGCGGCTTGTGTATACGCGACGTATGGAATAGAAGACGCTGGGTTCCGCATCAAGCGCGGGACGACAAATTATGTCGTTTTTTCTTGTAAAGTTAAACCACTATATTTGCATAAGAAATCCTTATTTCTCTGTATGTCAATTTTTGCGCGGCGGCGCGAAAAATTTTCAAAGTTATCTGCCGAGGCGGCAAGTCTGCATCAGATTTGCCGCTTTTTTTGCTGAGTGCGCGGCTTACTGGCATTTTACACATTGCCGCGCGCATTTCGCTCCCTTCCCTCCATTTCGCGCCGCTTTGCACGCGCCGCGGCGCGCTATGTGTTATACTGATACGTGTGTCATTTAACGAAGAGGGGGAAACGTAATGGCGTTTTTTGACAAGCTCAACGATCTCGCTAAGAGCGTGAAGGACGCGGCGAACGACGCCGTCGAAACCACGCGCATCAAAAGCCGCATAAGCTCGGAGAAGAGGGCCGTCGACGAGGCGTGCCGCAAGATAGGCGAGTACTACTACGCGAAGCGCGCCGGGGATATGGGCCCGGTCGACGACGACATTCTCGAATACTGCATAGAGATAGACGAACACATGAGGGTTATATCCGAGCTCGAAGCCGAGCTCGAGCGCGAGCGCGCGGCGAAGGAGGCGGCTGAGCCGTCTTTCGTGACTTGCCAGGCCTGCGGCGCGAAGAACGGCAAACAGGCGAAGTTCTGCCAGGAATGCGGTGCGCAGCTTGAGAAGCCCGCTCCCGCACTCAACGTCTGCCCGGCCTGCGGCGCGGTCAACGAAGAGGGCGCGAAGTTCTGCGTCGACTGCGGAGCGAAGCTCGGGTAACGAAAGCTTCCCGCGGCGGACGCGGGAGTAATCTGCGGAAGGAGGCTGGCGCAATGAACGCCGCTGACGGCTACTGGTGGTACATAACGATTAACACAAGCGCGGGCTGCGAGGATAATCTCCTTTCGCTCGCCGATATATCCGGAAGCATAGGAACGGAGCTTCAGGAAATGCCGGACGGCGTTTCGAGGCTGCGCATGTATTATAAAAGCACGGAGGATATCTCCTTCTGGAGGAACAAGCTCTCCGAGGCGATGAAGGAATTCCCCGGCGTCGCGATAGAGGACTCCGGCAAGATAGAAAACCAGCCGTGGAACGTAGTAGTCGAGGAGGCCTTCCCGCCGCTGCCGGTGGGGCGCGGCCTCGTCGTCCTCGCGCCGTGGCACCGCGGCACGGAGCCCGCGGACCGCACCCCGCTTTACATCAATCCGGGCAGCGCCTTCGGCACGGGATATCACGAGAGCACGCAGATAGTGCTCGAGCTGCTTGAAAAATATATGCGCCCCGGCATGACGACAGCCGACATCGGCACGGGGTCGGGCATCCTCACAATAGGCGCGCTGAAGCTCGGCGCGGAATTCGCCTACGCGCGCGACATAGACCCCGCGGTCATCGAGGAAGTGCGCAAGAATTTCGAGCTGAACGACCTGCCCTCCGAGAAGATAGACCTCGCGGTCGGCGACCTGCTCAAGGACTTCGGCCACAAGGCCGACATCCTGACGGCGAACATACTGCTCGACCCGCTCACTACGATGGTCGCGGACGTTCCCGCCGTGATAGGCGAAGAGGGGACGGCCATCTTCTCCGGTATGCTCGAGAAGGAAAAGCCGGTGTTCCTCGAAGCGCTCGCGAAGGCGCGCATGAAGCCCGTCGAGGAGCTCGTAAAAGGAGAATGGTGGGGTGTCGCTGCCAAGGCTGAGGCTTGAGCGCTGCTCCTGCAATAACGGAATCTGGACGATAGACGCGGAGGAGGCGCACCACCTCGTCCGCGTCCGTCATTGCTACACCGGCTCGCTCGTCGAGGGGCTGCTCGACGGCGAGAAGGTGACCCTGCGGCTGCACTGCGACGGCGCGCTTGTGACTGCGCGCGAGCTGTCGCGCGAGGCGGAGCCTGCCTTCGAGCCGCGCATGGAGCTTTTGCTCGGACTGCTCAAAAACGACCAGCTCGACGACGCGCTGCGCTTCTGCGCGGAGACCGGCGTGTTCCGCATACATCTGCTCGTCTGCGAGCGCAGCGTGCCGCGATACGAAGGCTCGCGCCTCGACGATAAAATGAAGCGTTGGCGCAAAATCCTAGACGAAGCGACGAAGCAGGCGGGCGCAGCGACGCCGCCTGTCCTCTGCGCGCCCGTGCCCTTCGCGGAGTTCGACTTCGACGGGCTGCCGGAGCAGAGGCTCGCGGCGCTGCTTTTCGACGGGGCGCGCCCGCTGCGCGATACGCGCATAGCGGAGAGCCTCGCCGCCGCGATAGGGCCGGAGGGCGACTGGTCGCCCGCGGAGAGCGCGCGGCTGCTCGCCGAGGGCTTCGCCCCCGTGCGCCTCGGCGCGAGGATAATGCGCGCGAGCACCGCCGTCGCATCCTTCTGCGCCTCGCTCGCGATGATGTACGAAAAACGTTAAAAAGCCGCGCGCGCCCGGAATTGCGCCGCGCGCGTGAAATCGCAAAAATCCCATGAAATATATAAAACAGGCTTTCATTATATTTTTTATAAGCTTTCTCGGAGAGCTTCTCAACAAGTACATTCCGCTGCCGGTTCCTGCCGGGGTCTACGGCCTCGTGCTGCTGCTCGGCGCGCTCTGCTCCGGCGTCGTGAAGCTGCCGGACGTAGAGAATTTCGGCGCGCTCATGATAGAGATGATGCCGCTGATGTTCGTGCCTCCCGCGGCGGGGGTCATAGTCCATTATAAAGAGGTTCTGGCCGTCATAGCGCCCTTCACAGCCGCGGCGATAATATCGACCGCCGCGGTGATGGCGGCGACCGGCTTCGTCACGCAGCGCATGATGCGCAGGAGGGGCGGAGACGGGAAATGATCTCTGGCTCGGTGTATTTCGGCCTCGCGCTCACATGCGGGGCCTACGTCGTGGGCTGCGTCGTCCACAGGTTTGCGAAGACGCCGCTGCTGAACCCGCTCATCGTCACGAACGTGCTCGTAATAGCGTTCCTCGCGCTCACGGGCATAGCCTACGACGACTACTTCAACGGCGCGAAATATATAGGCGACCTGCTGACGCCCGCGACGGTCTGCCTCGCGATACCGCTCTACCGCCAGCTCCATCTGCTCAAGAAGCACGCCGCCGCGATATGCTGCGGCATAGCGGCGGGCGTCCTCGCCAACTCGCTCTGCATACTCCTTATGTCGCTGCTCTTCGGCTTCAGCCGCACGATGTACGTGACGCTGCTGCCGAAGTCGATCACGGCCGCGATTGCGATGCCGGTCTGCGAGGAGCTCGGCGGCATCCCGGCGATTACGATGCTCGCGACGGTCATAACGGGGGCCTTCGGCTACATCTCCGCGCCCGCGCTGCTGAAGCTCGTCCGCGTCGGCGACAAGGTGGCGAAGGGCGTAGCCATAGGCTCGAGCTCGCACGCCTTCGGCACGCTCAAGGCCTTCGAGATGGGCGAGGCCGAGGGCGCGATGAGCAGCCTCGCGATAGCGGCGGCGGGGCTTCTGACCGTCGCGATAGCGCCCTTCGCGTCGCTCCTTTTCTTCTGGCAGTAAAAAAGTAAGGGGCCGCGCGCATAAGGCTGAGGATGCGCACGGCCTCTTCGAAAGCGCAGCGGCTCGCCGCTGTCTGTTGAAAAGGAGAGTTGAAGTGAAGATTTAGAGCAGAAACTTGTAATTGCAAAAAACGCCGCCGAAAATTCGGATGATTCGCGCCGCAGGATAATCATAAGAAACTATGTTCAATTTTACCTATTCTATACCCTAATTATATTCTAGCCCCGCCGAGTAAGTTTGTCAATAGATTTAAGCGCGCAAAACGAAATAAAATCTTGCTTGCGCGGACGCGCGATATTCATGTAAGCCGCGCGCCGCGCTTTTCTGCAAACCTCGGCGTTGAAATATGCAGAAGAAAGCGCATAAAAGGCGATAAACCGGCGTTTATTCGCCTTTCCCGGCGGTTTTGCCGCAGGATAAAAGAGAGCCGCCCCGTTCGACGCGCGGGGCGGCTCTCTTTATCTTATGCGCTCGCTATTCCTCTTCGAGCGGAGAGAACATCTTGCCGGGGTTCATTATGCCGAGCGGGTCGAAGGCCTTCTTGACGTCGCGCAGCACCTCGAGCTCCGCTGGCGATTTGTTTTCGAGCAGGATGTTCTGCTTGACGTGGCCGACGCCGTGCTCGCCGCTGCCGATGCCGCCGAGCGCTATCGCCTCGCGTATCAGCGCGTTGAAGAACTCCTCGGCGTAGTGCGCCCAGCGCTCGGGGCTCATGCCCTCGGGCTTGAGCGGTATCGGGTGGATGTTGCCGTCGCCGATGTGCGAGATTATGCCTATCTCGACGTTCCAGTCGGCGCTGAGCTTCTTTATGCGGCGTATCATCTCCGGCACCGCCGAGAGCGGCACCATGAGGTCGCCCGACGAGCAGGCGTGCGGGTCCTTCGCGCGCATACCCTCGAGGCCGTTCTGGCGCACGTTCCACATAGCGGCGGAGTCCGTGCGGCTCTCCGCGACGAATACCTCGAACGCGCCGCATTCGAGGCATATCTTGCCGACCGTCTCGTAGCCGTCCTCGAGCTGTTCGTCGGTGTCGCCCTCGACCTGTATCAGAAGGTAGCCCTCGCTGCGCTCCTGCTCGGGCAGCGTGCAGCCGAGATACTCCGTCGTGTATTTGACGAGGTTCCTGTCCATGAATTCGCACGATATTATGCGCCGTCCGGAGCCGATGACCTTCGCGACGCTGTCGACGAGGCTTTCTAGCGTCGGATAGCAGGCGAGCAGGTTGACCGTCTTGCCGGGCTTCGGCTCGAGGTTGACTATGAGCTTCGTCGCTATCGCGAGGGTGCCCTCGCTGCCGACGAGCAGGTTGAGCAGGCTGTAGCCCCACGTGTCCTTGCGGTAGCGTCCGCCGAGCTCGAGCACCTCGCCCGAGGGCAGGACGACCTCCGCGCCGAGGATGTGGCGGCGCGTGTTGCCGTAGCGGATTACCTTGCCGCCGCCCGCGTTCGTCGCGAAGTTGCCGCCGATGAAGCTCGTCTCGGTGCTCATCGGGTAGCCCGCGTAGAGGAAGCCGTGCTCCGCCGCGGCGCGGCAGAGGTCGTTCGTGACGACGCCCGGCTCGACGACCGCGACGCGGTTGACGGGGTCTATTTCGAGGATTTTATTCATGCGCTCGAGCGAGAGGACGATGCCGCCAGCAAGCGGCACGGCGCCGCCGTTGAGGCCGCTGCCCGCGCCGCGAGGCGTGACGGGTATGCGCTCGCGGCTCGCTATCTTCATTATGTCGGAGACCTGCTGGGTTGTGGAGGGCTTGACGACCGCCTCGGGCATGTGCCCCCAGACGCGCCCGGCCTGATCCCACGCGTAGTTGTCGAGCTGCTCCGCGTCGTCCATCACGACGCCGCCGGGGCCCGTGACGGCGCGCAGCTCGTCGTATATCGCCTTCGTGACTTTGCCGTAGCGGGTCATCATTCCAGCCCCTTGTATTTTTTGACCGCCGCGATAAGCGCGTTCAGCACTTCCATCGCGTCGCCCTGCACCGAAAGGTCCGCGACGCGGAAAATCGGCGCTTCCGGGTCGGTGTTGACCGCTATGACGGTCTCCGCGCCCGACATGCCCGCTATGTGCTGCACCGCGCCCGATATGCCGAAGGCGAGGTAGAGGCGCGGCGTCACGGATTTTCCGGAAAGTCCGACCTGCGCGGAGTAGGGGGCCCAGCCGAGGTCTACCGCCATGCGCGAGGCCCCGACGGTGCCGCCGAGCAGCTCCGCAAGCTCCGCGAGCTTCGCGAAATTCTTGGCGTTCTTCATCCCCTTGCCGCCCGCGACTATTATCTCCGCCTCCTGCAGGGGCAGGCCGACGCTCTTCTCTGCGTCGAAGCCGATGAATTTTATCAGCGAGCGCATCGCATCGTCCGCGGGCTTGAAGCGCACGACCTCGCACCCGCGCGACGCGTCGGGCGAAAGCGGGCGCTTCGACTTAGGCCGCACGGTACACATCTGCGGGTCGCGGCCCTTCGTCTTGATGTCCGCCATGACGTTGCCGCCTATCGCGGGGCGCGTCTGCACCAGGCGCTTGCTCTCCGGGTCTATCGCGAGCTCCGTGCAGTCGGCGGTCAGCCCGCAGCCGAGGCGCGCGCTGAGCATCGGCATGACGGTGCGTCCCTGCGTCGTCGCCGAGGCTATCAGTATCGACGGCCCACGCTCCTCGATGAGCTCCGCGAGCGCCTTGCAGGCTATGTCCGCCTTGAAATACTCGAATTCCGGCTCGTCTGCGACGTAGACCTTGTCCGCGCCGTAGGCCGCGAGCGACTGAGCGGCCTCGAGCACGCCGCTTCCCATGACGACGCTCGCGAGCGGAGCGCCGAGCGCGTCGGCGAGCTCGCGTCCCCACGCGAGCAGCTCGCGCGATACGGGGTGTATTACGCCGCCGCGCACCTCCGCGAGCGTCCAGACTTCACCGCACTTCATCTTGCCGCCTCCAGACAGTTCTTATCTTCGAGAACCTTCATCATTTCGCCTATCGCGGATTCCAGTCCCTCGGCTGAGTTTATCCTGCGTCCCTGGCGCGTCACCTTCGGATATGTTACGCGCACGACCTGCGTCGCGGAGCCGGAAAGCCCCGTCTCCGAGCCGTCCATGTGAAGGTCGTCCGCCGTCTGCGACGGTATCGCGGCGGCCTTCGCGCGCAGCTTGCCGCCGAGCGTGCAGAGGCGCGGAATGTTCATCTCCTTGACGGGAATGACAATCGCGGGCAGCGGCGCTTCGACCGTCTCATGTCCGCCCTCGACGGCGCGCGTGACGCGGATGCGCTCGTCGGTCAGCTCGTCTATCGCGCTGACGTAGGAGAGCACCGTGACGCCCATCAGCTCGGCGCAGGCCGGGCCGACCTGCCCCGTCTCGCCGTCCGTCGCGCGCTCGCCCGCGAAAAGCAGGTCGAACGGCCCCGCCGCGAGCAGCGCGCGCGAAAGGGTGCGCGCCGTAGCGAGCGTGTCCGCGCCGCCGAACTTCCTGTCCGAGAGCAGCAGCCCCTTGTCGCAGCCCATCGCTATCGCGTAGCGCACGGCCTTCAGAGCCGCGGGCGGCCCCATAGTCACCGCCGTTATCTCAACCTCGCCCGCGGGACGCGACTCCTTGAGGCGCACCGCGGCCTCGACGGCGTGAAGGTCGAGCGGGTTCAGCTCCGCTTCGACGCCGTCGCGTATCATCGTGCCGGTCTTTTCGTCGATCTTGACTGTGTCGACCGCCGGCACCTGCTTTATAAGTACGGCTATCCGCAAAATTCTTTCCTCCCTGCCGAAATTTCCGTTTGTGCGGCTTTCTGTGTCTCCGGCGCGGCTTTTGCGCATCGTTCCCGACGCCGGAAAGAGTAATACGCTTCATTATATCGCACATGACGGCGCGGCGGTACGCTAAGCGCGTAAAATCCGCGAAAAACGCGCTTCGTTCCGCGCATTTGCGGCGGCGCGCGGAAACGATACGCCTTCCCCGCGTGGACGCGTGCGCCGCGCCGTTGTAAGATAGAGCCGCAGCTTCATCACAACGACATAAAACGGGAGGCGCGGCTATGGACAAGGAACAGGTGCGTAAGCTTATGGAAGAAAACCCGACTGTGAGGGCGCTCGCCGAAGAGCGCGAAATACTCTGGCTCAACTCGAAGCTCGCGAGCTTCGAGAAAGCGCGCGGAGGCCTGCCGCTTTCTATGGCGGACGTAGACGATGCGGAGGCGCGGCTCGCGCGCTTCGCTCCGTTCATAATGAAGAAATTCCCCGAGACGGCGGAGGCCCGCGGGATAATCGAATCCGAGCTGCGCGAGGCCGCGGCGATGAAGGAGCGGCTCTGCGATAAATACGGCGCGAAAATCGAAGGCCGCCTCTTCGTAAAGATGGACGGCGACCTTCCGATAGCGGGCTCGATAAAGGCGCGCGGCGGCATCTACGAGGTGCTCAAGCACACGGAGGAGCTCGCGCTCGAGCACGGCCTGCTGAGCGATGGCGATTCGTATGAAAAGCTCGCGTCGGACGAGGCGCGGAAATTCTTCTCGCAGTACACGATGCAGGTCGGCTCGACCGGCAACCTCGGCCTCAGCATCGGCATCATGAGCGCCGCCGTCGGCTACAACGCAGTCGTCCACATGTCCGCCGACGCGCGCGCCTGGAAGAAGGCGCTGCTGCGCAGCCACGGCGTCAAGGTCATAGAGTACGACACGGACTACAGCGAGGCGGTCAAGCAGGGGCGCGTGCAGTCCGACGCCGACCCGAAGAGCTATTTCGTAGACGACGAGAACTCGAAGAACCTCTTCCTCGGCTACGCCGTCGCGGCGAAACGTCTCGTCCCGCAGCTTAAAGCGCTCGGCGTTACGCCGGACGCGGAGCATCCGCTCTTCGTCTACCTGCCCTGCGGAGTCGGCGGCGCGCCGGGCGGCGTCACCTTCGGGCTGAAGCAGATATTCGGCGACGCCGTCCACTGTTTCTTCATAGAGCCTACGCAGGCCCCCTGCATGGTCCTCGGCATGGCGAGCGGCCTGCACAACGGCATAGCGGTCAAGGACATCGGGCTGACCGGCCTGACCCACGCAGACGGCCTCGCGGTCGGGCGCGCATCGGGCTTCGTCGGCCGCGTCATGGAGCCGCTGCTCTCTGGCGGCTTCACGCTGCGCGACGCGAAGCTCTACGAATATATGCGCGACCTGCTCGAGACGGAGAACGCCTTCATCGAGCCGAGCTCCTGCGCGGCCTTCGAAGGCCCGGCGCTTCTCGGACGCAGCGAAGAATGGCGCGAATATATAAAAGCGCACGGCCTCGCCGAAAAGATGAAAAACGCCGCCCACATAGCGTGGGCGACCGGAGGCCGCCTCGTGCCCGAAGAAATAAGGAAGGAATATATCGCGACGCGCCTCGCGTAAATCCGCGGAAAACGGCATGAAAAAACGGCGGGGCGCCGCTTGAGCGCTCCGCCGTCCGTTTTGCGCGGAAGATTGGTTATTTATCCGCTCCGAAATACTTTGCGTAGAGCTTGTCGTAAGCTCCGCTCTCCTTGCAGCGCGCGAGCGCGTCGTTGATTTTGTCGAGCAGCTCCGCGTTCCCCTTGCGCACCGCTATCGCGAGCGGCTGCGCGACGCCGTCCTCCGAGGTGATGACGAGGCGGCCGTCGTAGACGTTCTCAATAAGGTAGCGCGC
>UQVV01000020.1 GCA_900544635.1 uncultured Cloacibacillus sp.
GAGATGTTCGTCACCTCGCTGCCGGTGCCGCAGGTCGTCGGCGCTATGACGAGGCCGCAGCTTCGTTTGATCTCCGGCGCGGCGGCGTAGAGCTCGTCGGTCGTGCGTCCGCCGGAGACGGCGACGGCCTTCGCGATGTCTATTATCGAGCCGCCGCCAGCCGCGACGAGGCGCTTGAAGCCGAGCTTCGAGGCCGCCGCGATTATTTCGTCGGTCATCACGTCGGTCGGCTCGCCGCTGCCGAAGTCCTCCCAGAAGAGCGTCTTGACCGGCAGGCCGAGCGGCGCGAAGTGCGCCTCGTATATCGGCCTTATCGTGAAGAGCAGGTCATCCGCGCCGAGCGCGAACTCGCGCGCGAACTCCGCGCAGGTTTCGAATTTATGTATCTCCGTGTTGAGCATTATTTCCCTCATAAAGCAGCACCTCCGTCGAGTTTACGACAATTATAATACGCGGCGGGCTTGACAGGCGCGCCGCGCGCCGTGTAAAATTTCCGCATGTTTTGCGGCGGTCAGCCGACATTCGGGGAACGGAGGAAACATCATGGCTTATACGAACTTTACGATGATAATGTGCATGATGATGCGCGGCTGCGGCGGCTCCTCTCCTGAATTGACCGGCGCTTAAAACTCGCGTCGTCGATTAGGGGACCGGATCCGCTGGTGCGGGTCCGGTCTTTTTTTATTTTCACGCGCTTACGGAGGAGTGATGGGAAGGAAGGAAATTCTGCGCTTCGCGCGGCGTCTGCGGCAAACGGGCGGCTTTCGGGCCATTGGCAAAATTTTGACGGAGGTATGACGAATGAAAAAACTTGTTTCTGTTTTCTGCGCTTTGCTCTTTTTCGCTTCGGCGGCACAGGCCGCCGAGAAGATTGTCCTCGGCGTGACGCCCTTCCCCGCGCAGGAGATCGCCGCGGTAGCGGCGGAGGTCCTCGAAAAGCAGGGCTACGAGGTCGAAATCAAAGAATTCACCGACTTTATCCAGCCGAACCTCGCGCTCGAGGACGGCAGCCTCGACGCTAACTTCTTCCAGCATCTCCCCTTCCTCGAAAATATGAGGACCGAAAAGAACCTCGACATCGTAGCCATCACGAAGGTGCATCTTCTGCCCATCGGCATCTATTCGCGTAAAATCAAGTCGCTCGACGAGGTCGAAGACCGCGCCGTCGTCGCTGTGCCCAACGACCCGACGAACGGCTTCCGCGCCTACAAGCTGCTCGAGCGCGAAGGTCTGCTCAAGATGAAGGACGGCGTGAACCTCACGGCGCGCGACATCCTCGAGAACCCGAAGAACCTCAAGATAATCGAGCTCGAAGCGCCGCAGCTTCCGCGCACGCTCAGCGACACGACGATTTCCGTCATAAACATGAACTTCGCGGTGGACGCGGGGCTCGACCCGTCGAAGGACGCGCTCGCGCTCGAGGACAAGGATTCGCCCTACGCGGTCGTGCTCGCCTGCCGCGGCGAGGACAAGGACAAGCCGCAGATAAAGGCGCTCGCCGCCGCGCTGAACTCGCCCGAGGTGAAGAAGTTCATCACGGAGGAGCTCGCGAGCAAGGGCGTGCTCCCCGCCTTCTAAGCGCGCCGCTACGCGAATTTTCGCGGCCTTCCGAAGCTCGTCCGGAGCGCGGGAGGCCGCTCTTTTTTGCTATAATTTCTGCGTACAGGCGAGATTTACGGAAGGAGCGCGCGCGATGTCTCTGAATTTTTCTTTTTTCGGCGAACCGCAGGTCACGAAAGACGGCGAAGCCGTGCAGCTTCCTTTCAAAAAGGCCGAGGCGCTGCTTTTCTTCCTCGCCTCCGAGGGCGGCGCGCCGAAGGAAAAAATAGCCTTTCTGCTGTGGGGCGACAAGAACGAAAAACAGGCGGCGGGCAGCCTGCGCAACGCGCTCTGCCTGCTGCGCAGAAACTTCCCGGAAAATATAGTCGCGAATAAAAAAGAGATACGCCTCGCGGATTTCACGCGCGACGCGGACGTTATAGACAGGCTGGCCTCGCGCGCGGAGCCGCTGCCCGAGGCTATTTTCAGCGAGCCGCTGAGCGGCCTCGACATGCTTGACAGGCCGGAGTTCGCGGAGTGGCTCGGCGAGACGCGCGCGCGGCTGCGCGAAAGGACGGTCTCGGCGCTGCGCGACCGCATCACGGCCTGCTACGACGCGCGCGACATGGACGGGGCGGCGGAGTCGCTCTCGGCGCTGCTTTTCTTCGAGCCCTACGAGGAGGATTCCGTCCTCGAGCTGATGGAAATTTACCGCGACGAGGGCGCGCCGTCGAAGGCCGTATCCGTCTACAACACATACCGCGAAAAGCTGCGCGCCGACCTCGGCATAGAGCCGAGCGAACGCGCGAAGAGCTTCCTCTTCACGATAGGCAAGCCCTCGGAGGCGGCGAAGTCTCCCGGAGAATTCTTCTGCGGGCGCGAGGGCGAGATAAAGAAAATTCTGGAGCTCGCGCAGAGCGGCGGCGGCCTCGACGTAATTTTCATCCACGGCGAGGGCGGCGTCGGAAAGACGGCGCTCGTCGAGCAGGCGCTGCGCTCGGCCTTCGGCGGCGCGGGCGTATTCCGCGCCTCACCGCTCTCGGTCGGCGAGAAATTTCCATATTCGTCGTGGGACGGCATAGCCTCCGCTATGGGCGCGCTCTGCGCGGAACGCGGCGTCGAGCCGTCGCCCGCGGAGCGCGCGATGCTCTCGTCGGTCTTTTACGGCTTCATGGGCGGGCAGACGCCTATGAGCGCCGCCTTCTCCCCGGAGCGCACTCCGCTTACCGTAGGGCGCGCGCTCGCCTCGCTCGCGCAGCGCCTCTGCGACCGCGGCAAGCCCGTCTTTATATTCGAGGACCTGCACTGGTTCGACGACAAATCCTTCGACACGCTGCGCGTATTCCTCTCCGAGCTGAAGATATCCGCCGTAATATTCATGACCGCGCGCCCCGAAAGCGCCGCGGCGGCGGAGGGGATGCTGCGCAACATAAAGCCGCAGCTCCGTATGCGCACGCTCGAAATATCGCTCGCGCCCTTCCGCGGACCGGAGATAATAAAATACTGCCGCTCCTTCCTCTCCGACAAGGTTATAAGCTGCCGCGGCGAGGAATATTTCATCCGCGAGAGCGAAGGCATGCCGCTGCTGCTCGCGGAGATGATGCGGATTCTGATGGAAAACGAAAACGCCGACTGCCGCGACGGCCTCAAGGGGCTCATAATGAGCCGCCTCGAGGGAATGTCGGAGCGGGAGCGCGCCCTGGTGCTCGCGCTCTCGGCCTTCGGCGGCGGCGCGCAGCCGGAGGAGCTCGCCGCGGTGCTCGGCGAAGAGCCGGAAGCTACGGAAAGGACGCTCGACGCGCTGCTTCGGAAGAAGATGATACGCGAGGTCAGCGACGGCGCGCGCGCGGCGATAGATTTCCTACACGCCAACGTGCGCGAATGCCTTTACGACTCTATGCCGGCCTTCCGTAAAAAGCAGCTCCACGCCAAGATAGCGGACGTGCTCTCCGCGGGCTGGTCGCCGCACGTATGGAACCCGGCGCTCAGCGCGAAGCTCTGCCACCACTACACGGCGGCGGGGATGAAGATGCAGGTGCTGCGCCAGAACGTCTCCGAGATGCTCTTCCACATCAACCTGAACCACATACTCTTCCCGATGATAGAGGACGGCGTCCTGCTCCGCTGCTCCGTGCCCTACAGCAGCCGCGAGGAGACGGAGGAAAAGTTTGAACGGATACGCCGGACTCTCGGCGAGCTGCGCGCGGCGGGGCCGGAGAACGAACGCGAGCTGACGGCGCTCGAGGCGTCGTACTTCGAGATGTACGGCGGCTATCTCATCAACTGGGGCGAGTACGACAAAGGAATGACGCTTTTATCCGGCGCATTGCGAATATCCGAAGAAAATCGCGTCGGAGAGACGTACATACACGCTCTCGAAGACATAGCGCACTTCTACCTACAGACCGACGAGGGCGAAAAGCTGCGAGCCGCGGGCGAGAAGCTGCTCTCGCTCTCGCGTGAGCTCGGCAAGGAAAACCACGCGGGGCTCGCGCTGCGCTTCCTCGGCATGGCGAAGCAGATCGAAGGCGACTTCGACGGCGCGGAGGAGATTTTCACGCGCTCCGTCAAGGTATTCGAGAAACTCGCGCTCACGGGCCGCAGCTACACGCTCAGCATGCTCGCGCCGAAATGCTACATCGGCGAGATGCGCCAGCGGCGCGGCGGCGCGGCGGAGGCGCTGAAGCTTTTCGAGGAATGTGTGACGACGTGCGAGAAGCGCGGCCTCTTCTGGGGGCGCAGCCACTTCCACGCGCACGCCGCGGACGCCGCCTTCGACATCGGCGACCGCGCGCTCTTCGAGGCGCACGTGCGCAAGGGCGCGGAGCTATTCGAAAGCTCGAAGGGCGGACACTGCACCTCGCTGCTCTACAGCCTCAAGGCGATATGCGACGCAGACGCCGGAGACGCGGAGGGCGCGCTCGACTCGCTTCGGAAGGCCGACTTCCTCTCCGCGATAGGCAAAAAGAGCTGGCACGCCGCACAGTACATGGCGAAGGCGTGGACCGCCGCCGCCGTCGAAGAAGGCCGCCTGGACGGCGCGCCGTTCGCGGACGCCCTCGGCCGCCCCGCCGCGCGATACGCCGAAGAGGCGGCGCGCGCCTACCGCGAGATAGGCGCGGAGGGACGCGCGAAATTCATAGAGAAAAAATTTATAAAAGGCTGAGACGACGCGGCGCGCGCGAAAGCGCGCCGTCCCGTAAATTTTCTTTGCAATATCAGGTCATAAAGGCTACAATAATAACACGGTCATAAATAAAAACATCATTAGGAGGAGATTCCAATGGATGTAAAGAGTAAAGCCTACCAGGAACTTCTGAAAAAGCGCCCGCTCAACGTGCAGGCGCGCTTCGCGAACGAAGAGATGGGCCTCGTCAGCGGACGCGACATCGCCGCCGCGGCGAAGAAGTGCGACTCCATCGTACTCGCGGCCAACGCGCGCCATCCGCTCGTCGTGAAGGGCGTGCTCCGCGCGGCGAAGAAGAAAAACGCCGCCGTGCTCATCGAGCTTGCGAAGTCGGAGTCGACCTACTGCGGTTCGACCTACGACAACCTCGCCGACTACGCGCTGAAGTACTCGACAGAGCTCGGACACGGAGCGGTCTTCGGGCTCCACGTAGACCACTACGCGATAAAGAGCGAAGCGGACGTTCTCAAGGGAGTAGGCCACCTCACGAAAATACTGAACAGCGGCTTCACCTCCGTCGCAATCGACGCCTCGCACCTCGAGGACTACGACAACTTCGCGGCGACGCGCGCCCTCGCTGGCTGGCTGCCGCCCGAGCTCGGCCTTGAAGTTGAAGTCGGCGAGATAAAGGGCCCCGGCGAGCTCTCGACCGTCGAAGAGGCGACCTATTACATCGGCGGCCTCAACGCGTGGCAGATCTTCCCCGACTACCTCGCCATCTCCAACGGAAGCCTCCACGGCACCTACGACCCGGCGGTCGGACAGATGGAGGGCATCGACCTCACGCGCACGAAGGAAATAGCCGACGCGATAGCCCCCTACGGCGTCGCGATAGCGCAGCACGGCATCTCCGGCACGCCGCTCGACAAGGTCTCGACCTTCCGCAAGTACGGCATCCGCAAGGGCAACGTAGCGACGCTCTTCCAGAACGTCTACTTCGGAATCAAGATGGACCCCGACACCGGCAACGCGATAACCGAGGGCGGCACCTACACGAAGGAAGCCGACCGCGGAATCTCCGTCGAGCTCTGGGAGAAAATCGTCGCCGCGGCCGACGAAAAGGGCATGAGCCGCAAGAGCGGAGACTACAAGAAGCTCAACCTGCCCTTCGCCGAGATGATCCTCAACGAGCCGCAGCCCATCATCGACAGAATCGTCGACGAAGTAGAGTGGTGGGCTGGACGCTTCATCGACGCCTTCGGAGCCGAAGGCACCGCCGACGCGGTCGCCGAGATAATGGCCACACGTCCCGACCACAACGCCGCGCCCGACCGCAAGGTCCTCTGCGAGCGCAAGGACTTCAGAAAAGACAACGCCCCCGGCAAAGGCGGCAACGACGGCAAGAACTACGACGACTAAGTTAAACAGACGCATAAGAACGCAGCGGAGCCCCGAACCGAAAGGTCCGGGGCTCTTGCTTTTATATGCCGCTCATATAACGATGGAAATATTTCAACGCAACATAGTTCCCGCCGCTTAAATCGAACCGCTGCAAATCGCTTCGAGCCGCGCGCGCGATTCTTCAAGAGAGAACGACGGCTGCCCGGAAAGCCGCGACAACTCTGCTGCGGCAAGCTTGGCGCGGAGCCTCCGCATCTCTTCGCGAAGCGCTGCGTTCTCCTCGCTCGCCGTCCTCTGCCCGTCCATAATGCGGCGCGCCATTACGCGATAAACCTCTTCGCCATCGGCACGACGAATTTGTTCGCGGCCTTCACCGTGAGGCCGACGCAGAGCGCGGCGGCGAGCGTGCCTTCGCGGACGCCCTCTATTTTTCCCGCGACGGCGAACGATAAGAGCAGCGCCGAGGCCACAAGGCTCGCGTCGAAGAATATCTTCGTGCGCGGGAAGCTCGAATGCAGCACTCGGCAGACGGCGACGACCACGCCCTCGCCCGCGAGCGGCACGGCTCCCGAGGCGACTGCGCAGGCCACGCCGGTGCCAACGAGCACTATACCGGCGATGACGAGCAGCCAGAGCTGCCAGTATGCCGAGCAGTCAACCCAGCCAAGCGCCCAGAGCCCCGCGTCTATCATGTAGCCGAACATTATTCCTATCGGAAGCTGCGCGAGCTGCACGGGGTCGAAGCGCCGCCGCAACAGCGCTATCTGCATCGCGATGAAGACGCAGTGCATCGCTATAGTCGCCTGTCCTATCGTGAAGGGCGAAAATAGGCTGACAACGTAGGGCAGGCTCGAAATCGGCGACGTGCCGAGCTTCGCCTTGACCGAGAAGCCTATGCCGAGCGCCATCAGCGCGAGGCCGAAGCATAGAAATATATAGCGCTTCGCCAGCACGGCGTAATCGCGGCGCGTCATCTCGCGTCCCCCTCCGTCTCCGCCATCGCGCGGCGCACCGACGCGAGCATATTTTTTAACCGTTCTTCCTCGCCGTCCGAAAGCAGCGACGCGGCGCGGCGGTCGGCGCGCGCGAAGACCTCCGCCATGCCGCGCGCCGCCTCTTCGCCCTTCGGCGTCAGCGAGACGTAGAGCGAGCGGCGGTTGCCTTCTTTGTGCTTCCGCTCTATGAGTCCGGCCTGCTCCATGCGCAGCAGGATTCCGCCCGCGGTCGCCTGCTCTATCTCACATTCCGCGGCGAGCGTCTTCTGGTCGCTCTCGCCGTTGTTCGTAAGGAATTCCAAAATTTTCGGCTGCCCCGGCGTCAGCCCCAGCTTCGCGGCGCCGTCGAGTATCTCGCGGTTGACCGCGCCGTGCGCCCTCATCAACAGATAATGCAGCGGTTCCATAGTTGCCTCCCGAAAGCTAAGCATACTTAATATAACGAGGCTTAATTATATACGCGCGCGGCGAGCCGTCAATATCCCGACGCGGCGCGAAATCCTGAAAACCGCGCGCGTTTGCTATAATATCGTAAAACTTTTGAAACAACGCATGACGCGGCGCGCGAACGCCGCGCGAAGGGAGGAACGGCAGTTTGAGCCGCGCATTTGTAAAAGAGGACGACGGCGAACGCGGGAACGCCGTCGCAGATATTCAGTTCCGCGAGGCGAAGCTCGAGTGGCTGCGCATACAGGAGAAGAAGCTCGACACTCTGCTGAACGACCCGAAGTCGAAGAAGGTGAAGCCGGAGCTCCTCGCGCGCTGGATAAAGGATACCGAGGCTGACATCGCAAAGACGAAGCGCGAGCTCGGCTACGAGGGCTAGAGGCGCGGGCGGAGCAAAGCCGCGGCCTTTTCGTTTACTTTGCGTAAAAGTCTCCGTCAACTCCTTGCAATCCCACGCCAAAACCATTACACTAACGGCGTTTATGTCGTTACACGGAAGGGACGTGAGACGAAAATTGAAAAAAATCACTGGTGTCTGGTGTGACAGACACGAAACACAGCTTTCCAGCGCGCGCAGGCCGCGGCGTGTTTTCACGGCGGCTCTTCCGGTTCCCGCGTATTCGGCGGCTCTTCCCGCCCATGCGATATGCGGTGAATATCTCCGAATATGACGGCCCTTTTGAAAAACTACCACAAAAACAAAATCTCAAGGGGGTACGGATATGAACACCATCAACAAGCCGCTTATAGTTATCGAACACCTCTCTAAGAGCTACGAGGACGGCGTCGTCCTCAAGGACATCAGCTTTACCATACGCGAAGGAGACCTCGCCACGATCATAGGCCCGTCGGGCTGCGGCAAGTCTACCTTCCTGCGCTGCATCAACTGCCTCGAGCTTATGGACTCCGGCTCCGTCACGGTCGCGGGCGTCACCGTCTCGCGCAAACCGGGCGAGAAGCCGACGGACGAAATGCTCGCCAAGGTCCACGCGCTGCGCACCGAGGTCGGCATGGTCTTCCAGAGCTACAATTTGTTCCCGAACAAGGACCTGCTCCACAACATCATGCTCGCGCCTATGGTCGTGAAAAAGATGAAGGAAGAGGAGGCGCGCGACCTCGGCATGAGGATGCTCGAGAAGGTCGGCCTCGCTGGCTTCGCCAACAGATACCCGTCCACGCTCTCCGGCGGACAGAGTCAGCGCGCCGCGATAGCGCGGGCGCTCGCGATGAACCCGCGCGTGATGCTCTACGACGAGCCGACCTCGGCGCTCGACCCGGAGCTCGTCGGCGAAGTTCTCCATGTCATGAAGGAGCTCGACGCGGAAGGCATGACGCAGATAATAGTCACGCACGAGATGAAGTTCGCCAAGGACGCATCGGACTACATCATATTCATGGACAAGGGCGAGATAGTCGAGTACGAGGACGGGGACATACTCTTCGCCAATCCGAAGAACGAACGCACCCGCGCCTTCCTCCGCCACTTTGTTAACGCAGGGGTGACATGCTGATGAAAAAGCTCATTGCAATTTTTGCGCTTATACTTACGCTCTGCGCGCCCGCCGCGCTCTTCGCGGAAGAGGCCGCGACGCCGTCGCCCAACGCAGCCGCGCCCGCGGCCGGCGAAAAAGTCCTTCGCTGGGGCGGAGACTCCGAGGGCGGATTCCCCTACATGTTCCCCGACCCGCAGGATCCGAAGAGGCTCATAGGCTTCGAGGTCGACATAGTCAACGCGCTCGCGAAAGAGATGGGCCGCACGCCCGTCTACGTCAACAACGCGTGGGACAACCTCATCCCGGGCCTCGACCGCAACCTCTACGACATCGCGATAAACGGCCTCGAGGTCACGCCGGAGCACGAGGGCGAGGTCAACTTCTCGATCCCCTACTACAAGACCTTCCTCCAGCTTGCGGTGCGCCGCGAGGACGACTCGATAAAGGGGCTTCAGGACCTCAAGGGCAAAATTGCCGGAACGCTTAAAGAAAGCTACGCGCAGATGGTGCTCGAAGAGGTCGGCGACGTAGAGATACGCACCTACATCGTCGAGGCCAACACCTACGAGGACCTCGCCAACGGACGCCTCGACGCGGCGCTCTTCGACCAGCCGATAGCGCTCTACTCCGCGGGCTTCAACCCAGAGATAAAATTCGTCGGCGAGCCGATAGGCGAAATAATCTACGCGATAGCGATGCGCAAGAGCGACACGGAGCTCACGCGCGAAGTCAACCGCGCGCTCATCGCGATGCGCGACAAGGGCATACTGCGCGAGATATACGACCGCTGGAACCTCTGGACCCCGGTCATGGCCGAGACCTTCAACGACTACGACCCGCCGAAGGTCGAGCCCGCGCGCTACAACGAATGGGCCGAGGCCCACAGGCCGCAGCTGACGCTCCAGAAGCGCCTCGAAAGATACTGGGAGGCCGCGCCGCTCTTCGCGCGCGGAGCCGTCGTAACGATAGAAGTCTCGATAGTCTCGATGGTCATAGCGATGGCGCTCGGCCTCGCGCTCGCCGTCACGCGCGTCTTCGCGCCCAAATGGATGGCGATGATAGCGACCGCCTACGTTGAAATCATACGAGGAACGCCGCTTTTGATACAGCTCTTCTTCATCTTCTACGGGCTGCCCTCGGTCGGCATCAAGCTCTCGCCCTTCTGGGCCGGAGCGATAGGTCTCGGCCTCAACTACGCCGCCTACGAAGCCGAAGTCTACCGGACGGGGCTCTTCGCGATACCGCGCACCCAGTGGGAAGCGGCGCTCGCGCTCGGCATGACGCGCTGGCAGGCGATGCGCGAGGTCATCCTGCCGCAGGCCATCCGCGTCGTAATCCCGCCGATAAACAACGACTTCATATCGCTGCTCAAGGACTCCTCGCTCGTCTCCATCATCACGATGGTAGACCTCACGAAAGTCTACGGCCAGGTCTCCGCAACCTACTACGACTATTTCGGCCCCGGAATCCTCGTCGCGATAATCTACCTCCTGATAGGCCTCCCCTTCGTGCGCTTCTCGCGCTACACGGAAAGACGCCTAGCCGCCTCCGAAAAAGACGGCCAGGAAGGCCACAGAGAGAATATCTACAGAAGCAGCACGAGATACTTCTAACAGCGTAAAGTATGAACGCGCCCTTCCGTTCAGCGGAGGGGCGCGTTTTTGTATCTCTGACGCGGAATTTAACGAGCAGGGGAAAATTTAAAAAATCATAAAAAATTAATCAAGCCTATTTCTCGCCCCGCAGCCGTTCCGCCAGCCTCGTGTATCTTTTTTTCGTCCTGTCGTTCGCTACGGCGATGCGGAGGGCTTTTTTGGTGCCTACTATTACGACTAGTTTTTTGCCGCGCGTTATCGCGGTGTAGAGGAGGTTGCGCTGGAGCATTACGTAGTGCTGCGTGAGCAGAGGAATGACGACGGCGGGGTATTCGGAGCCCTGCGATTTGTGTATCGAGACGGCGTAGGCGTGGACAAGCTCGTCTAGCTCGGTGAAGTCGTAGTCGACTATGCCGGCGTCCATTTTCGCGTAGAGGCGCGAGTTTTCGCCGTCGATTGAGACTATCGTGCCGATGTCGCCGTTGTAGACGTCTTTGTCGTAGTTGTTCTTTATCTGCATGACCTTGTCGCCGGCCTTGAATACGCGGTCGAGGCGCTGCACGCGCGCGCCGTTTCCCGCGTTGAGCAGCTTTTCGAGCTCGGCGTTGAGGCGGCGCGTCCCGGCGACGCCGCTGTGCATCGGGCAGAGCACCTGTATGTCGTTGACGGGGTCGAAGCCGAAGCGGCGCGGTATGTTTTCGGTGACGAGTTTTTTTATCGTGGCGAGCACCTTGTCGTCGAAGCGGCGCTTGTATTCTTCGTCGGTCAGGCCGTCCGATGCGACCTTCGGCTCGATGAAGTAGAAGTCGGAGAGCGCGCCGTCCTCGGGCTCGAGCGGCAGCTCGCCGCGGTTGACGCGGTGGGCGTTGGTGATTATGCGGCTCGCGCCGCTCTGGCGGAATATTTCGTTGAGCATGACGACGGGGCATACGCCCGAGTCGATGATGTCCTTGAGCACGTTGCCGGGCGAGACTGATGGAAGCTGGTTCACGTCGCCGACGAATATGAGCGACGCGCCGCGCGGCACGGCTTTGAGAAGATGATGGAAGAGTATCTGGTCTATCATCGAGGCTTCGTCGACGATGAGCAGGTCGCATTCGAGTTTGTTTTCCTCGTTGCGCATGAAGCCGCCGCCGAAGAGCGAGTTCGCGCGCCCCGCCGCGTCGTCTGCGAAGCCGCCGCCGCTTGAGTATTCGAGCAGGCGGTGTATCGTCTTGGCCTCGTGGCCCGTCGCCTCGGTCATGCGCTTCGCGGCGCGTCCCGTCGGCGCGGCGAGCATCACGCGGTAGCCGCCCTCCTCGCGCAGCCGCAGGACGGCGCGGATTATCGTCGTCTTTCCCGTGCCTGGGCCGCCGGTTATGACCATGACTTTGGAGTTGACGGCGCGCGTTATCGCCTCGCGCTGGGCCTCGGCGAAGGTCATTTCCATTTCGCGTTCGAGCCACGGTATCGCGGCGTCCGTGTCTACGGCTTTGCTGTTGTATGGCTCTTCGGCGATGCGGCGCAGGTTTTCCGCCGAGTGGGTCTCCGCGTAGTGGAAGGCGGGAAGGTAGACGGCGCTTTCGTCCTCGCCGCCGCCGGGGATTTCCTCGACGACGATGTTTCCCGCGAGGCGCGCCTGCTCTATGCCCGCAGCCGCAATTTCTTCCGCGACGCCGAGCTTTTCCGCGGCGAGCGCGGCGAGCATTTTGCGCGGGACGTAGACGTGGCCCTCGTTCGTGAGGTCGTTGAGCGCGTTGTGTACTCCCGCCGCGACGCGGTAGGGCGAGTCGTGCGGCACGCCGAGCTTCTGCGCTATCGCGTCGGCGGTGGCGAAGCCTATGCCCTGCACGTCGAGCGCTATCTGGTACGGGTTGGCCTTCATCACCTCGAGCGCGGCCGAGCCGTATTTTTTGAATATGCGCATCGCGTAGCCCGCGCCGACGCCGTAGCCCTGGAGGAATACCATGACCTCGCGCATGTCGCGCTGCTCGCGCCACGACTCCCCCGCCGCCTCGGCCTTCGCGCGGCTGACGCCCTTGACCTCGGCGAGGCGCATCGGGTCGTCGTCGAGTATCTTCGCCGTCTCCGCGCCGAATTTCTCGATTATCTTGCGCGCCGTCGCGGGGCCTATGCCGCGTATGAGGCCGGAGCCTAGGAATTTTTCGAGGCCGTCGGCGGTCGATGGCAGCGCGCTGTCGCAGCTGTCGAAATGGAACTGCATTCCGTAGCGGCTGTTTTCCTCCCAGCGGCCCTTCATCGTCAGCATTTCGCCGGGCGCGGGCTCGGCCGCGATGCCGACCGCGGTCACAGGGTCTGGATAGCCGCGCACGCGAATGCGGAGAACGGTGTACCCGTTCTCCGCGTTGCGGTAGACTATGTGCTCCGCCTGTCCCTGAAGGTCTATCACAAGGGCCGGGGATTTCAGCGTTTTGGATTCTTCCCCGCTCAAGCCGCGCGCCTACTCTATGTGGCGTATCTTTCCGTCGACGACCGTGAGCCCCGCTTCGAGCTTCGGCAGGTCGTCGTCCGCGGTCTGGAAGGGGTCTTCGAGGAAGGCCGTGAAGTCCGCGGCCTTGCCGGGCTCGAGCGTGCCGCGCCACGAAAGCTCGCCGCAGACGCGCGCGCCGCCGCTCGTGTACATCTCGAAGGTCTCGACGCGGTCGAGCCGCTGCACCGGCATCCAGCCGTGCTCGGGCTCGTTGTTGAGGTCCTGGCGCAGTATCGCGGCGCGTATTCCCACTAATGGGTTCAGCGACTCGGTCGGGGCGTCGGAGCCCGCGCCGAGCGGGATGCCGCTCTTGAGCATCGACTTCCACGCGTAGCTCCAGCGCGCGCGGTCCGTGTCGAGGCGCGGCACGACTATCGGCCAGTCCGACGTGGCGAAGGCGGGCTGTATGTCCGCCATGACGCCGAGCTCCGTCATGCGCGCGAAAAGGTCCTGCGCGCCTATCTGGCAGTGGACTATCCTGTGGCGTATGTCGGAGTTCGCCGCGACGCGCGCCGCCTCGACGGCGTTGAGGCAGCGCTCTATGGCGCCGTCGCCTATCGCGTAGAAGGCGACCTGCATTCCGGCCTCCTGCGCGCGCTTCACGAGGCGGTTGAGCGTCTCCTGCGAGTGCGCGTAGACGCCGCGGTTGCCCGGGTCGTCGGAGTATTCCTCGCGCAGCGCCGCGGTGCGCGCGCCGAGCGTCCCGTCGACGTGTATCTTGAGCGGGCCGGAGCGGAAGAATTTCCCGCCGCGGCTGCATCCGCCGTTTTCGATGAACTCAGCGAGCCCCTCCTCGCCGCGCAGATGCCACTGCTGAGCTATGCGCATCGGCATCTTTCCGCGGGATTCGAGCGATTCGTAGATATCGAATACGCCGTCCACGCCGCCAGCCATTTCAAGGTCGTCGGTCTGCACCGAGGTGACGCCGTACTTTATCATGCGGTCGACCGCAAGGCCGTACCAGTGCTCCAGCGTTTCGCGGGACTGCTCGGGTATGTTCATGCGCGCCCAGTTGACCGCCGCTTCGCTTATAAGTCCAGTCGGCTCTCCGGAGCCGTCCGTGTTGACGACGCCGCCGGATATCCTGAAATCGCCGTCGATTTTCAGAAGCTTCAAAGCGACGCTGTTGAGCACTGCGATGTGTCCGCAGGAGCGCTCGAAGAAAAGCGGCGCCTCGGTCGATATCAGGTCGAGGTCGCGGCGGTTGGGGAAGCGTTTCTCCGCCATTTTGTTCTGGTCCCAGCCGCGCGCGAAGAACCATCCGCCGGGCGGCAGCGCGTTCTCCGCAAGGAAGTGACGTCCGCGGCCTATCATCTCGTCTATCGAGCGCGCGCCGCTCAAATCGAGCGTTTCGAGGCTGCGTCCCGCCGCAAGCAGATGATTGTGCGTGTCGGTGAAGCCCGGGAGGACGTACTTGCCCTTCATGTCGAGCACCACCGTTTTTGAATCGCAGAGCGCGAGTATGTCACTGTCGCCGCCGACGGCCTCGATGACCCCGCCGCGCGCGAAGAGCGCCTGCGCGCGCCCGGGGTGGGCCATCGGGTAGATTATGGCGTTTATGAGAGCGATGGAATCGTTTCGGTTCCCGTCTGCCATTCGGAGATGCAGCTCCTTCTTTCCTTTACAGCTCGCGGATGAGCTCGGCGAGCGTTCTCATGCCGAAGCCGGTCGCTCCCTTGACATAGTAGCTGAACGGCGTCTTCGCAAAGTCCGCCGCCGCGATGTCGAGATGTACCCACGGGATATCTTTGCCTACGAACGCTTCGAGGAACATCGCCGCCGTTATGGCACCGCCGTAGCGTCCGGCGCTGTTCACGAGGTCCGCGAAGGGGGATTTTACGAGCTCGCGCAGATTCGGGTCGTCCATCGGCAGCTTCCAGAAACGTTCGCCGCTCGCCGCGGAGGCTTTGAGGACTTTAT
>UQVV01000021.1 GCA_900544635.1 uncultured Cloacibacillus sp.
TCTCCCGCCGCCGTTTTTTTGTGTTGTATAATATAAAAGCGGAAGATTCGCGGCGAGTACGCGCGCCGCGGAATGAATCGCAAAGCAGGGAGCGTGACCGGATGGCGAAAAAAATTTTTTCTTTGATAATCGCGCTCGCGCTTCTCGCGGCGGCCGGAGCGGCATACGCCGCCGCGTCGCCGGAGCCGAGCGATAAGACCATAAAACGCGAAATAAAGCTGGGCCGCAAGAGCGCGGCCGAAATAGAGAAGCACGTGCCGCGCGTCCTCAATCCGTCGGTCGAGGCGAAGCTCTCGATGATAGCAGCGCGCCTCATCCCGCACATGCAGCGCGAGCTTGAATACGAGGTGCGCATACTCGAGATGGAGCAGCCGAACGCCTTCTCGCTGCCCGGCGGCATGACCTACATCACGACGGGGATGCTCGACTTCCTAAAAAGCGAGGACGAGATAGCTGCGGTGCTCTGCCATGAATTCGTCCACGCAGACCGCGCGCACGGCATAGTGCAGGCGCGGCGCAACAACAGGCTGAACCTGCTGACGCTCGCCGGGCTCATAGCCGCGACGCAGGCCGGAGAGGGCGGCGCGGGAATAGCGGCGATGGCCGGCGGCATCCAGACGGCGATGATGAACACCTACAGCATAGATTTGGAAAAAGAGGCCGACGCGATGGGCATCGACATACTTTACCGCGCGGGCTACAACCCGGCGGCGATGCTCACGATGATGGAGCGCATGAACGTCGAGCGCCTCAAGCGCGCGCAGTACGAGCTAGGCATATTCCAGACGCACCCCGAGGCCGACGAGCGCGTCGACGCGGCGCTCAAATATCTCCGCGAAAAAGGCATAGACATACAGCGTAAGGATGTCGTCAAGAAGCTTCGCGTCAAGGTCGATGAAGAGGGCGGCAGGGTCGTGCTGCGCATAGACGAGACGGAGTTCCTCTCCGCGCCTGCCGGCGGCGAAGCGCGCGCGCTTCTCGACAAAACGGCGAAACGGCTGGACGAGACGCTCGAGCTTGAGCTTCTGCCCTACGATATCCGCGTGAGCGAGCTCGGCGGCGAACGCAGCCTCGTCATCGGACGCGAGACGATACTGCGCGAGGACGAACTGCTTCCCGGAATGCCGGAGCTTCCTGTGCTGCGCGACCGCGTCATGGAAGCGGTCAACCTCGCGCGCCGCGGAGGCATTCTCACAGATTATTATGAATAAAGGCCGCCTGTCCGCGTCGAGCGGCGCGGCGTGGCTTTGAGGAGGAGTTATATGTATATATCTTTGTACCGCCGTTACAGGCCGCAGACCTTCTCCGACATGGTCGGGCAGAGCGCGGCGGTCGGAGTTCTCATGGAATCCCTGCGGGAGGGCTCTCTCGGCCACGCCTACCTCTTCTCGGGGCCGCGCGGCTGCGGCAAGACCTCGGCGGCGCGCCTCGTCGCGAAATCACTCGACTGTCTGAACCGCAAGGACGACTACGAGCCGTGCGGCGTCTGCGAAAACTGCCGCGCCATAGCGGCGGGCGAACACCTCGACGTAATAGAGATAGACGGCGCGTCGAACCGCGGCATCGGCGAGATACGCGACCTCAAGAGCCACGTCAACCTGAAGCCGCTCTCCGCGGCCTACAAGGTCTACATCATAGACGAAGTCCACATGCTCACCGAGCAGGCCTTCAACGCGCTGCTCAAAACGCTGGAGGAGCCGCCGTCGAACGTCGTATTCCTTCTCGCGACGACGGAGCCGCACAAGGTTCCCGTCACGATACGCTCGCGCTGCCAGCACATCCCGTTCCACAGAATAACGATAGCGGACACCGTCGACAGGCTGAAGTATGTCTGCGCGCAGGAGAACATCGAGGCGGAGGACGAAGCCGTCTGGGAGCTTGCGCGGCAGGCCGACGGCGCGCTGCGCGACGCACTCTCGCTGACGGAGCAGGCCGTGGCGCTGGGACGCGGACGGCTTTCGCTCGACAGCGTAAAAGAGCTGACCGGCGGCAGCAGCCGCACGGAGCTCGAAAAATGGGTGACGCAGATGCGCGCCGCCCCGCAGGAGGCCGCCTCGGCGCTCCATTCCATAATGGCGCGCGGCATCTCGTCGGAGCGGCTCTGCGAGTCGCTTTTCGTGCTCTTCCGCGATTTATGGCTCTACTCGCTGTGGGGCGAAAAGGCGCTTGAGGCGCTCGAAACCTCCTCAGCCGAGCGCGATTACCTCGCCTCGGAGGCGGCGCACTGGGACGCGGCGAAGCTCAAGGCCGCATGCGAGCTCTGCAACGGCCTGCTGCCGCGCGCGCACTACGGCATGAAGGGCGACATCTTCAGCGGAGTCGTATTCATGGAGCTGCAGAGCATAATCAACGGAGAGATTCGCAGCGAGCAGGCTCGGAGCGTCACGCAGAGCCGCGCCGCCTCGCCCGCAGCTGCGGCGGTAAGCCGGGCGCTCGAGCCGGAAGCCTACGCTGCGCCGCAGCCTCGCGCTGAAAGCGCGCCCGCCGCGCCGCAGCCGGAAAAGCCCGCCGCCGCGGAAACGCGCGCGGAGCGTCCTCAAAGCGCTGCGCAGCCCAAGCCTCGAGTCAGCGAGGATGCCGCCTGCCGCCCGGCAGGCGGCGCGGAGCTTTTTATGAAGCTTGCGTCGCTTCTGCCCGAGAGCGACAGGCTCGCGGTCTCCGCCGCGCTGCTCGATGCTGCGCTCGTCCGCGGAGATAAGGGAATAGAGATAGAATTCGAGCGCGAGATGCCGGCGAGGAACTTCCTCTCCGTCGCGCACAACAGGAAGGAGCTGTGCGCCGCCGCCGCGAAGCTGTGGAACATCGAGGGCGCGGCAGATGCGCAGCTGACGGAGGCCGTACGCGCGGAGCCCGAACCGGTTCCCCCCGCCGTGCAGCCGGAGCCCAAGCCGCAGCCCCGCGAAGAGGCTCGCCCGGCGCAGCCCTCCGCCGGCGCTCCGCTCTCGGCGATACTGCGTAAGGCCGGAGCGGAGCTGCTCTACGTCAGAAGCGCGGACATGAGCGACGAAGAAACGTCGGAAGGAAATGAATAAATAATGTCAGACAAACCATTCGTACATCTTCACGTACATACGGAATACAGCCTTCTCGACGGAGCCAACAAATGCTCCGCGCTCGCAGCCGCGGCGCAGGAGATGGGGATGGACTCCGTCGCGATAACAGACCACGGCGTCATGTTCGGCTGCGTCGAGTTCTACAACGCCTGCAACGCCGCCGGAGTCAAGCCGATACTCGGCTGCGAGGTCTACGTCGACCCGAACGGACACACCTGCCGCGAAGGCAAGGGGCAGAACCACCTCATACTGCTCGCCGAAAACGAAGAGGGCTACTACAACCTCACGAAGCTCGTCTCAATCGCGAACACCGACGGCTTTTACTACAAGCCGCGCATAGACCACGACCTTCTCGCGCGCTACAGCAAGGGGCTGATATGCTCGTCGGCCTGCCTCGGCGGCGAGATACCGCAGCTCATCATGAGCGGCGACATAGAGGGCGCGGAGCGGCGCGCCGGCATGTACAGCGACATAATGGGGAAGGGCAACTTCTTCCTTGAGGTGCAGTCGAACAGCATACCGGAGCAGGCGCTCGTCAACAAGACGCTCGTCGAGATGTCGAAGAAGCTCGACCTTCCGCTCATCGCGACGAACGACTCCCATTACATGAAGCAGAGCGACGCGGAGTGGCACGACATACTTCTCTGCGTGCAGACTGGCAGCCTCGTCTCCGACGAGCGGCGCTACCGTTTCCAGGGCAACGACTACTACTTCCGCTCGCCGGAGGAGATGTGGGCGATTTTCGGAAACGACCTGCCGGAGTCGCTGATCAACACGCAGCGCATCGCCGACCGGTGCAGCGTAAAGCTCAAGATGGGCCACTACTATCTGCCGGAGTTCCCGCTCCCCGAGGGCGAGACGCTCACGACGCACCTGCGCAGGATGGCCGCCGAAGGGCTGCGCCGCAGGCTCAAGACCGAAAATCCGCCGCAGAACTATCTCGAACGTCTCGAATACGAGCTCGACATAATAGAGCAGATGGACTTCCCGGGATATTTCTGCATAGTCTCCGACATCATAGTCGCGGCGAAGTCGAAGCACATTCCGATAGGGCCGGGACGCGGCTCCGCCGCTGGCTCGCTCGTCGCCTACTCGCTCGGCATCACCGACCTCGACCCGATACGCTACAATCTGCTCTTTGAACGCTTCCTGAACCCGGAACGCATAAGCATGCCCGATATCGACACCGACGTATCGGACAAGGGCCGCGACGAGCTCATCGCCTACATAGTGGAGAAGTACGGCTCGGACAAGGTCTCGCAGATAGTCACCTTCGGACGCATGAAGAGCCGCGGCGCGATAAAGGACGTCGGCCGCGCGCTCGGCATATCGATACCGGAGGTCAACGCGATAACGAAGCTCATACCCGCAATGCCGACCTCCGACATCAAGGACATCAAGAGTGCGCTCGCGGGCGTCCCGGACCTAAAGGCCGCCTACGATTCAAAGCCCGAGATAAAGAAACTCATCGACACGGCGATACATATAGAGGGGCTCGCGCGCCACTGCTCGCAGCACGCGGCGGGCGTCGTCATAACGCCGAAGCCGACCAACGACATGGTGCCCGTGCGCAAATTCGGCGAGAACCAGATAGCGACGCAGTACTCGATGGAATATGTCGAGAAGCTCGGCCTCGTCAAAATGGACTTCCTCGGCCTGCGCACGCTCTCCGTCCTCGACGGAGCCGTCAAGAACATCGAAAGCAACGGCAAGGGGCACATCGACCTCAACGAAATACCGATAGACGACGCGAAAACCTACGACATGCTCCAGCGCGGGGACACGCTTGGCGTATTCCAGCTCGAATCGTCGGGCATGACGGCGCTCGTGCGGCGGCTTCGCCCCGACTGCTTCGAGGACATGATCGCGCTCGTCGCGCTCTACCGCCCGGGGCCGCTCGAAAGCGGAATGGTCGACACCTACGTCAAGTGCAAGCACGGCGAGGAAAAGGTCCACTATCTCCATCCGCGGCTCGAGCCTTACATGAAGGACACCTACGGCGTCATCCTCTACCAGGAGCAGGTCATGCAGAGCGCGCGCGAGCTCGCGGGCTACACGCTCGGCGAAGCGGACCTACTGCGCCGCGCGATGGGAAAGAAGAAAAAAGAGGTAATGGAGAAGGAGCGCGCCAAATTCGTCGACGGGGCCGTGAGCAACGGCGTCGACGCGAAGCAGGCGGGCGACATCTTCGACATCATAGAGAAGTTCGCGGGCTACGGCTTCAACAAATCGCACAGCGCCGCCTACGGCCTCATCGCATACTGGACCGCGTGGCTCAAGGCCAACTACGGAGCCGAGTACCTTGCATCGTACCTTTCGAGCCTTATCGGTTCGAAGATGGAGGTGCTCGGGCAGTACATCCGCGCCGTGCGCGACGCGGGATACGACGTACTGCCGCCCGACATCAACGAGTCGAAGGAGGATTTCACCGTCATCGGCGAGGTCATCAGGCTCGGGCTCTCGGCAATAGGCAAGGTCGGAGACGCGGCCGTCGCGAACATCATAGAGAACAGGGCAAAGGGCGGCAAGTTCGCCTCGTTGTGGGACTTCCTATCGCGCGTCGACACGAGGCAGGTAAATCGCGGCGTCGTCGAAAACCTCATAAAGTCCGGAGCCTTCGACAGCCTCGACCCGAACCGCGCGAAGCTGCTAAACGCGCTGCCGCAGCTCACGGAGCTCGCCGCGCGCCGCGCGCAGAACACAAACCAGGCCTCGCTCTTCGGCGACGACGAGGAGGACTTCTTCACGCCCGAGATGGAGGAGGTCCCCGATTTCAGCGAGCGGCAGAAGCTCGACCTCGAGAAGGAGAGCATGGGGCTCTACATATCGGGCCACCCGTTCGACCAGTACGAGCCGTCGGTCGAGCCGTACATCACCTGTCCCGTCGGCGACCTGCCGAACTGGCGCTCGCACCAGCCCGCCGTCACCGCTGGGCTGCTGACCAACTTCACGGAGAAGTTCAGCAAGGCCGGCAACCCGTTCGGCACCGCGGTCATCGAGGACAACAGAGGCACGGTCGACATGCTCATATTTGGCAAGCGCTGGCCGCTCTACAAGCACACGCTACAGAAGGGCGCGCTCTATTTCGTGAAGGGGCAGCCGAAGGACGACCGCGGCGTCTCGCTGATGGTCGACGACATATATTCCGAAGAGGAGTACAAAGAGAAGCTCGAGCGGCGCGCCGTGATAACAGTCGAAAGCGACGGCCTCGGCGATAAATTCTACGACGGGCTCTTCTCGATACTGCGCGCGCACCCGGGCAGGTGCGAGCTGATAATCAAGCTGCACGGTTCGGCGGAGACTTCCGTCTCGCTGATAAGGAACATAAAGGTAGACGTTACGGACGAGCTCAGAAAAGAGCTCGAAGACTACTCGAACGGGCTTGTGAGCTGCCTTTAGGAAAGAGGGATAACAATGACGAACAGCGGCGAAAACGGAGGAGCCGGAGACTACATCGCCATCAAGGCGCTCGAAAGCGGCGTCACCGTGACCGGAGTCACGCGCGGCGCGGAGAACAGATTTCTTCACACGGAGAAGCTCGAGGAGGGCGAGGTGTGGATCGCCCAGTTCACGGAGCACATCTCCGCGATGAAGATTCGCGGCCACGCGAAGGTGCTGACCGCATACGGCGAGATTGAAAGCGGAAAACAGGAGAAATAGGAGAAAGCACAGAGGTATAGTAAAGGTATGGAAAGAATCAAACGCAACGTAAAGATAGTATGCACCATCGGCCCGGCCTGCTGGGACTACGACAAGCTCTTCGCGCTCGCGAAGGCGGGAATGAACGTCGCGCGGCTCAACTTCAGCCACGGCGACTACGAATCGCATCTGCGGACGCTCAAGAACGTCCGCGCGGTCGAGCAGGAGCTCCAGACGCCGATAGCCGTGCTGCTCGACACGAAGGGGCCGGAGATACGCACAGGAGAGCTGCCTGGCCACGGCAAGGTTACGGTGAAGTCCGACGGCGAATTCACGCTCTTCTTTGAGAAAAAAGAGGGGGACGAGCACGGAGTCTACATCGACTACCCGAAGCTCGCGAACGAGGTCAAGAAGGGCCAGAACATATTCATCGACGACGGCGCGATACATCTCGAGGTCGTTAAAACATCGCCCGAGGAGATAAAGTGCCGCGTCATAGTCGGCGGCGAGCTAGGCGAGCACAAGGGCGTCAACGTCCCCGGAGCCGACCTGTCGGTGCCCACGCTGACGGAGAAGGATATAGCCGACCTCAAATGGGGCGCGGAGAACAACGTCGACTACGTCGCGGTCTCCTTCGTGCGCAGCAAGGAGGACATCATAGAGGTGCGCCGCGTCCTCGAAGCGGCGGGCGCGTCTGCGAAGATAATCGCGAAGATGGAGACGCGCCAGTCCGTAGACAACCTAGACGCGATACTCGAGGTCGTCGACGGCATGATGGTTGCGCGCGGCGACCTCGGAGTGGAGATGCGCACCGAGGACGTGCCGATGATACAGAAGGAGATAATCGAGCGCTGCCGTATGCAGGGCAAGCCCGTCATAGTGGCGACGCAGATGCTCGACTCGATGATACGCAACCCGCGCCCGACGCGCGCGGAGTCGAGCGACGTAGCGAACGCCGTCATCGACGGCGCGGACGCCGTAATGCTCTCGGGCGAGACTGCGGGCGGAAAATATCCCGTCGAGTCAGTCGAGACGATGAACAGGATAATAGTGCGGACGGAGCAGGACGTCGCGCTCTGGTGCCGCAAACCGCGCTCGCTCCCCGCGGTCTGCGAGACGGCGGACGCCGTGAGCCACGCGGCGCGCGACGTGGCGAAGGAGGTCGCGGCCGCGGCGATAGTGCCTCTCACCTCGAGCGGCATGACGGCGCGCATGGTCAGCAAATACCGCCCGACCTGCCCGATAATCGCTATGACTCCGTCGCTCTCGACGTGGCGGCAGCTCTCGCTCGTATGGGGCGTAATGCCGTGCATCTGCCCGATTACGCACCAGCTCGAGGAATCTCTGAAAAACGCCATCTCGCTGATAAAGCGCGAGTCGCTCGTCGCGAACGGCGACAACGTCGTCATAATGTCCGGAATGCCGCTCGGCGAGCCCGGCAGTACGAACATGATAAACGTCATCCGCATAGCGAACGTCATAGCGCGCGGCCTCTCGCTTGTGCGCCGCCGCGTCACGGGCGTCGCCTGCAAGGCTTCGTCTCCGCAGGAGGCTTTGAAGAAAATTTCCGAAGACAAGATACTCGTCATAAAAAAGAGCGAGAAGGAATACGTCCCGGCCTTTGAGAAGGCCGCGGCGGTCGTCACCGAGGAGGGCGGCCTCACCTCGCACGCGGGCGTCATATCGCTCGACCGCGGCATCCCGTGCATCACGGACGCGGCGGGCATCATGGACAAGATAGAAGACGGAATGACCCTCACGATAGACGGGGTCCACGGCGTCGTCTACGCCGGAAAAGCCGACTGATGGCGCTGATCGGCGCGCACATGTCCGTCGCGGGCGGGCTCGACAAGGCGTTCGAACGCGCGGACGCGCTCGGCTGCGAGTCGATGCAGATATTCACGCGCAGCCAGCGGCAGTGGCAGGCGCGCCCGGTCTCTCTGCAGGAGGCGGAGGGCTTTTACCGCGCGTGGCAGCGCTCGAACGTAAAGGCAGTCGTCTCGCACGCCTCGTACCTCATCAACATAGCCTCGCCCGACGCGGCGGTGCGCGCGAAAAGCGCCGCCGCGCTGCGCGAGGAGGTCGAGCGCTGCCGCCACCTGAACATCGACGACATAGTGCTGCACCCGGGCTTCGCGATGGACGCGGGCATTGACGCCGCGACGGCGAACATCGCGGAGACGCTGCTGCGCCTCTTCGACGCGACGCAGGAGTACAAGACGCGCATACTGCTCGAGACGATGGCGGGGCAGGGCACCTGCGTCGGCGGGGACCTCGCGCACTTCACGGAGATTCTCGACAAAGCAAACTGGCACCCGCGCATCGGCCTCTGCATAGACACATGCCACGTCTTCGCCGCGGGCTGCGACCTGCGCTCGTCGGACGCGTACGAGCGGCTCGTCGCTGCGGCGGACAAGCACGTCGGCCTTTCGCGCGTGCGCTGCTGGCATCTCAACGACAGCAAGGCCGCGAGGGGGACGCACCTCGACCGCCACGCGCATCTCGGCGAGGGCGAGATAGGGCTTCACCCCTTCGCGCTGCTGATGAACGACGAACGCTTCGAAGAGACGCCGACGATACTCGAGACGCCGAAGGAGGGCGTCGGCGACGAAGGCAACCTCTCTTTTCTGCGGAAGGTGCGCGGACAGTAGCGCCGCGCGCCGCCGCGCCTTCTTTTTGTGTAAAGAAAACTCCAGGCTATGCCTGGAGTTCATTCAGCTTATAGCTATGAGCAGAAGCTCCTCTGACGTAGTATAAGAAAGTCCGTCAACCGTCTTAGCAACGTACAGAGGAGGTCCAACATGGACACAGAAACCCTAGCACATACAAAATGGAATTGCAAATATCATATAGTCTTTGCTCCGAAATTCAGAAGACAGATTATCTACGGCAGGCTGAAAACTGAGATTGGGAAAATTTTAAGGACTCTCTGCGAGAGGAAAGAAATTGAAATTCTTGAAGCCAATCTCTGTGCAGACCATATCCATATGCTGATTGCCATACCGCCCAAATACAGTGTGTCGCAGATTATGGGATACCTGAAGGGCAAAAGCTCGCTTATGATATTCGACCGCTTTGCACATATGAAATACAAATATGGCAACAGACATTTCTGGTGCAGAGGATATTACGTAGACACAGTAGGGCGCAACCAGAAGAAAATAGCGGAGTATATCAGGAACCAGCTGAAAGAGGACTATCAAGCAGACCAGCTGAGTTTGTTTGAGCCGGTAGACCCGTTTACGGGTAAGCCGGTCAACGCAGGCAAAAAAGATTCCCGGTAAGCTCCTTTAGGAGCCGCCCGGGAAAGTGGTGCGGTTGGCGGACTTTCAAGCTCGTTTAGAGCTGCCGGTAATATGCCCTTATAGGGCTGGCACAAACTACCGGCTTAGCCGGTAGTTCTGATTTGTTCCGCTTCGCGCCGCTCTTGCGCTATAATAGCGGAAAGATACTCGCGAGAGGGGTGCGCCGTTGACTTTCTTCAACCTGCGCTGGCAGGACTTCCTAGACATACTCATAGTCGCTTTCCTCATATACAGAATTCTGCTTCTGCTCGTCGGCACGCGGGCGATGCAGCTTATCCGCGGCCTTCTGATAATCGGGCTCATCGGCGCGGCGGCGAACCTGCTCGACCTTCGCAGCCTTTCGAACATCATGGGCCGCATGATCGGCGCCCTCATCATCATCATACCGATACTGTTCCAGCCCGAGCTGCGCCGTATGCTCGAAGAGCTCGGCAAGGGCCATCTGTGGAAGGTCGGCAGCAGCACGCAGGAGATAGACCAGCGCGCGGAGCAGCTCACGAAGGCCCTGCTCTACTGCCAGTCGCAGCGCATCGGCGCGCTCGTCGTGCTCCAGCGCGACACGAGCCTCAAGGACGTGTGGCGCACCGCCGTCCTGCTCAACGCGGACATAACCGAAGAGCTGCTGATTTCGATATTCTGGCCCGGCACGCCGCTGCACGACGGCGCGGTCGTCATCGACCAGCGCGAGATAGTCGCGGCGGGCTGCTATCTGCCGCTTACTGAAAAGACCGACATCTCGCGCTGGTACGGCACGCGCCACCGCGCTGCGCTCGGCGTCACGGAGATGTCAGACTCGATAGCCATCGTCGTCTCCGAGGAGCGCGGCGAGATAAAGGCCGCCGTCTCGGGCCATTTCTCGCGCCCGCTCAACGAGGCGCAGGTGCGCAAGATGTGCAGCCACTACTTCAGCCACGAGGCGAAGGAGACGAATTTCATGGACCGTCTGCGCGACGAGCTCCAGCAGCAGTGGGCCGGAGGCGATAAGAATGTCTAAGGATACGAAAAGGCTCATCATAGCGAAGCTGCTGTGGCTGCGCGAGTCCGCGGCGAAGCTCGGCGCGAAATTCAACTACAAGGGCGGCAACTTCCTTCAGTCGAAGATGTTTTTGGGCGGCGTCTCGCTCTGCATCTCGCTGCTGCTCTGGTCGCTCGTCGCGCTCGACAACAACGCGGAGTCAGCGCGCACGATGCGCGACGAAATAGAGTACAGGAACCTCGGCGCGGGGTACTCGGTCAACGCGCCGGTCAAAGAGGTCGAGATAAAGCTAGAGGGTAAAATCAACGAGCTCTCCGGCATCGAGCCCTCCGATATAGTGTCCGAGGTGGACCTCGCTAATCTCAGGACGGGACGCTACACACTGCCCGTGCGCTTCGAGGCCCCGACCTTCGCGCGCGTCCGCAGCTGGCAGCCCGCGCTCGTCGAAGTCGAGATATACCGCAACGTCGAGCGCCGCGTCGAGATAACGGCGGAGACGACAGGCGAAGCGCCCGACGGCAAGGTCGTCTCGTCGATAGTAGTCAGCCCGGACCACGCGGTCGTCAGCGGGCCGGAGACCGACGTGCTCTCCGTGCAGGGGCTCGAGGTGCGCGTAAACCTCGACCACCTTATGGAGAGCGGCAAGGTCAAGGTCCCGGTTATGATAAAGGATTCCTCGTCCTCCGAGGAACCGGCGCCGCGTCACAGGCGCGTCTCCGTCTCGCCGCAGGAGGCCGAGGTCGCCGTCACGTTTGAGGACGAGATCGTCGGCGAGCGCATACCGGTCAAGGTCTCCGTCACAGGCGAGCCGCACGCCGGGCTCCAGGTCGAGTCAGTGAAAGTCATCCCCGACAGCGTGTCGATACGCGGCAGCGCCGCCGCCGTCCGCAGCATCGACTCGCTCGTGCTCGCGCCGGTCGACATAACGGGGCTCGAGCAGGACATACAGCTCATGATACCGATGGAGCCGACGCAGCTCCCGCCGGGCGTTGAGATAACGGGGACGGACCGCGCGCGCGTCGAGATACATCTCTCCAAGAAAATGAGCGTGAAGACCTTCCAGAACGTCCCGCTGATGATAGCGGGGAACACGGCGTCGAAGGAATGGCGCTTCTCGCCGCCCTCCGTCAGCCTCACGATAGAGGGGCCGGAGACGGCGGTCGAGGCGCTCGAAGGACAGCATCCGCCCTGCGAGCTCTACGTCGACGTATCGAACATAGTTTCGCAGCACACCGAGCTCCCGGTGCTCGTGCGCGGCCTGAGGCCAGGCTTCCAGGTCGTCAGGACGGAGCCGGAGCAGGTCTCTGTGACTTCGGTGGAATAGAATAAACAACGGATAGAATATAAATTTTGCTCTGCGAGGTGGCCCTTTTGAACGAAGCGAAAGGAAAGAAAAGGCAGTTCTTTGGTACCGACGGAGTGCGCGACATAGCGAACCAGGGCATGATGACGCCCGACGCCGCGATGCGCCTCGGCTCCGCATACGCCGTATTCCTCATGGAAAACGGCGTCGAGCGCCCCAAAATAGCGGTCGGGCGCGACACCAGACTCTCCGGCGAAATGCTCCAGTCCGCGCTCATGGCCGGCATAGCTTCGTCCGGCGGCGACGCGGTGGACCTCGGCGTCATACCGACGCCCGGCGTCAGCAGCGCGGCCCTGCGCGGGCCGTTCAGCGGCGGCGCGGTCGTCAGCGCTTCGCACAACCCGGCGGAATACAACGGGATAAAGTTCCTCGACGGCGACGGCTTCAAGCTCACCGACGACGACGAAGCCGGCATTGAGGAAATATTCCTCGACGACGGACGCCGCCGCCGCGCCGCGCCCGAGCGTATCGGCACCGTGCGCGACGGCTCCGAATACCGCGCGGGATACGTTGAGGGGCTCGGAAAGCTCTTCCGCGACATCAAGGACCGCTCGTACCCGATAGTCATAGACGCGGCGAACGGCGCGGCCTCGTCCTACGTAGGCCCGCTCTTCTCAGAATGGAGCGGCGGCGTCACCTTCATGGCGAACGACCCCGACGGCACGAACATCAACAAAAACGTCGGCGTCACGCACATAGAGACGCTCGCGGCGAAGGTGCGCGAGACCGGCGCGGCGCTAGGCATCGCCTACGACGGCGACACGGACCGCGTGCTGATGTGCGACGGCAAAGGCTGCGTCCTCGACGGCGACATAATGCTCTGGGTCATAGGCCGCTGGCTCGCCTCGCGCGGGGAGCTAGGCGCGGGCGTCGTCGCCACCGTCATGTCCAACATGGTGCTCGAGGACCTGCTCGCGCAGGAGGGCATAAAGGTCTTCCGCTGCCCCGTAGGCGACCGCTACGTCCTCGACACGATGAAGCGCGAGGGCGCGCGCATCGGCGGCGAGCAGTCGGGCCACATCATAGCGCTCGACTACGCGAACACCGGCGACGGCCTCTGCTCCGGAATACTGTTCCTCAAGGCCGTCGGCGAGCTCGGCGAGGACGTTTCGACGCTCGTCGACCGCTTCGACCGCTATCCGCAGGTGCTGCGCAACATGAAGGTCAAGGACAAGAACGCCGTAATGTCGAGCCCGCTCGTCGACGCCGCGGCGAAGGAGGCGGAACGGCTGCTTGCGGGCAAAGGCCGCATGCTTCTGCGTCCCTCGGGGACGGAGCCGCTCATCAGGATATTCGCGGAATCGCGCGACGCGGAGCTCATGAACCGCGCCGCGGACATAATGGAAGAGGCGATAGGAAAGGTTGTGAACGCACAGTGAGCGCAGGAACGGAATATAAAAAGATAAGGACGGCGGTATTTCCCGTCGCGGGCCTAGGGACACGCTTCCTCCCGGCGACGAAGGACATCCCGAAGGAGATGATGCCGCTTATCGACCGCCCGCTCATCCACCACGGCGTAGACGAGGCGGTAGCATCCGGCTGCTCGCGCGTCGTATTCGTGACGGGGCAGGGCAAGGAGAGCATCTGCCGCTATTTCGAGCCGTCGTTCGAGCTCACGGCGCTGCTGCGCGAGCGCGGCAAGGCGGAGCTCGCCGACGCCGTCGATTCGATATACAGGCTCGCGGAGTTCCATTACGCCTACCAGGCGAAGCCGCTCGGCCTCGGCCACGCGGTGCTCTGCGCAGAGGAATTCTGCCGCGACGAATATTTCGGCCTGCTGCTCCCCGACGACGTAATGATCGCCGAGCCGACGGCGCTGTCTCAGCTCGAGGCCGTCCGCGAAAAATACGACGGCTCCGTGCTCTGTCTCGAAGAGGTCGCGCCCGAGGACGTTTCCCGCTACGGCATAGTCGACGCCGAGGAGATAGAGCCGGGCGTCTACCGCGTCCGCGGCCTCGTCGAAAAGCCGAAGCGTGAAGAAGCTCCTTCGCGCCTCGCAATCATGGGCCGCTATCTGCTCTCACCGAAAATCTTCAAGCATCTGAAGAACCTCAAGCGCGGCGCGGGCGGCGAGTACCAGCTCACCGACGCGATAGCCTCGCTGCTCGAGGAAGAGCCGGTCTACGCGACTATATACAAGGGCCAGCGCCTCGACTGCGGCGTAAAAGAGGGCTGGATTGAGGCGACCGTCGTCAAGGCCCTCGAGGACGAAAAGCTGCGCGAGATAGTGCTCAAAGCCGTGGAGGATTTCAAAGCGGCGCATGGCGCGTAAAAAATAACGGAGCGCCGCGATGTTTGGGCGCTGTGTGTATAGTAATTAAACTTATAAATAAAGACAGCCATATCGTCATGCCGGGCTTGCCCCGGCATCCAGATACCGTCTTGAAAGTCAAATATAAATGTAAGGCATCTCACTGTC
>UQVV01000022.1 GCA_900544635.1 uncultured Cloacibacillus sp.
CTCCTTGTCCTTCGCTTCGTTGGCCTTCGCCTCGTCGCGCATGCGCTGGATCTCCTGCTCGGTAAGGCCCGAAGAGGCCTCGATGCGGATCTTCTGCTCCTTGCCCGTACCCTTGTCCTTGGCCGATACGTTCAGGATGCCGTTGGCGTCGATGTCGAACGTCACCTCGATTTGGGGCACGCCCGCCATGGCACGCTTGATGCCGCCCAGCTTGAACTTGCCGAGCGACTTGTTATCTTTCGCCATGGGGCGCTCACCTTGCAGCACGTTGATTTCAACGCTGGTCTGGAAGGCTGCCGCGGTGGTGAATACCTGCGAATAGTGCGTGGGCAGGGTCGTGTTGCGGTCGATGACACGCGTGGCCACGCCGCCGACGGTCTCGATGGCAAGCGAAAGCGGTGTCACGTCGAGCAACAGGATGTCGGTGTAGGGTACCAGGCCCTCGCTGGCGGTTTCGAGCGTGTTCGCCTGAATGGCGGCGCCGAGTGCCACGCATTCGTCGGGGTTGATGCCCTTCGTCGGCTCTTTGCCCATCAGTTCCTTGACGAGCGCCTGCACCATCGGCATACGGGTCGAGCCGCCGACGAGGAGGATTTTGTGTATCTGCGAGGGCTCGAGGCCGGCGTCCTTGAGCGCCGTGCGCACAGGCGTCTTGGTTCTCTCGAGGAGGTCGCGGGTCAGATCCTCGAACTTGGCGCGCGTCAGCTTCTGCTCGAGGTGCTTCGGGCCGTTGGCGTCCGCGGTGATGAACGGGAGCGATATCGTCGTCTCCTGCATCGAGGAGAGCTCTATTTTCGCCTTTTCGGCGGCTTCGCGCAGACGCTGCGCGGCCATCTTGTCCTTCAGAAGGTCGATGCCGTCGCTCTTCTTGAACTCCGCGGCGAGCCACTCGACTATCCTGTTGTCCCAGTCGTCGCCGCCGAGCCTGTTGTCGCCCGCGGTCGAGAGGACTTCGAAGACTCCGTCGCCTACGTCGAGTATCGAAACGTCGAACGTTCCGCCGCCGAGGTCGTAGACCATTATCTTGTTGTCGTTCTTCTCGATGTTGACGCCGTAGGCGAGGCAGGCCGCCGTCGGCTCGTTGATGATGCGGAGCACGTTGAGGCCCGCGATGGTTCCCGCGTCCTTCGTCGCCTGGCGCTGTGCGTCGGTGAAGTAAGCCGGGCAGGTGATTACGGCTTCGGTTATCGAGGTGCCGAGGTATTCCTCAGCGTCCTTCTTGAGCTTCTGCAGTATCATCGCGGAAATCTGCTGCGGAGTGTAGTTCTTGCCGTCGATGGCGACGGTCTTGTCGCTGCCCATCGAGCGCTTGATCGATATTACGGTGCGGTCGGGGTTGACTATCGCCTGGCGTTTCGCGAGCTGTCCTACGAGTATCTCTCCGTCCTTCGAGAAGGCGACGACGGAAGGCGTCGTGCGCTGTCCTTCGGGGTTCGGGATTACGGTGACGTTGTCTCCTTCTTTTACCGCTACGCAGCTGTTAGTTGTTCCGAGGTCTATTCCTATTACTTTTCCCATGGTTGATTCCACCTTTTATTTTTTAACTTTGACTGCGGCTTCGCCGCTCTGATGTTTCCTTTGTTTATCCGTTGTACTTGCCGACGCGGACCTGCGGCGCTTTCAGCACCCTGCCCGCGAGCTTGTAGCCTCTGCTGACCGCCCCGATGATGTGTCCGTCCTTCGACTCGTCGTCTACGGGCTCCATCGAGATGGCTTCGTGAAGCGCGGGGTCGAACGGCCCTTCCGTCGGTATGAATTCAAGACCGAGCTTGCAGAGCCCGTCCGAGAACTGGCGGATGACCATCGCCATGCCCTTCGCCATTCCGCTCTCGGGGTCGTTTATCGCCGCCGCTATGCGTTCGAGGTTCTCGAACACCGGCAGCATCTCCTTCACCGCCTGTTCGGCAGCGAGCTTCGCGTTGCTTTCGCGGTCGCGCTCCATCCTCGTTCTGAGGTTGAAGTAGTCGGCACGCGCGCGCGCGACCTCTTCCTTGAGCTTCTTTATCTCGTCCGCCTGCTTTTCCAGCTCGGCGGTAAGCTTCTTGATTTCTTCGTCCTGCGCCGCTTCGCAGCGCTCGGCTTCGCCCGTCTGCGCTGTGCAGGTTTCTTCGTTCTCTGTGCCGGCGCGGTTTTCGTTTTCCTGGTCGGTCATTTCTTTATCTCCTCTTTCTCGGCAGATTCGGAGTCGAGCTTGCGCAGCACTCCGTCTATCGAAGCTATTGCTTTTTCGTAATCCATGCGCTCGGGGCCTATCACTCCGACGACGGCCTTCTGTCCTCCGGCCTCGCCGGTCGCGGCGACTATCGACGAGCCTTTCATGCCGGGCAGGCCGTTCTCCTCGCCTATCATGACGTTGAGACCGTCTATCGAGCAGCGCTTCACGAGCTCGGCCATGCTCTCTTCTTCTTCAAGGAATGAGCAGAGCGCCTGCATGCGCCCGAGGTCCTGAAAGTCCTGGAGGTTCATCATGTGGCTGAACGAGCCGGTGAATATCTTCGGCTCGTGCGCGCCGAGCATGGAGTCTATCGCGGAGACGGCCTTCTCGCATTCGTCGTGGTAACGGCCGATGTCGGCGAGAAGCTCCTTCTTTACGGTTTTCTTTATGTCGCTCCACGCCATGCCCGAGAAGTGGTTGAGCTTCGCGGCGAGGCTGTCGAGGTCGTCCTGCGACATGTCGACCGCAACGTCGATGAATTTCTGATGTACGAGGCCGCCCTGGAGCACGACGAGCAGCAACACCTGACGCTCGCCCATGCGCACGAAGTTCACGTGATGGAAGCGCACGGTGTCGAGCGGCGTTATCGCGGCGATGCCGACGTAGTCCGAGACGCGGCTGAGCATCTCCGAGGCGGAGGCGAGCATCTTCTCGAGCCCCTGCCTGTGCTCCATCATTTTTTTGAGGAGCTTCACGGAGGGGCCGGCGTTGTCCACGCGCTGGAGCACCGAGTCGACGTAGAGGCGGTAGCCCTGCGTCGTCGGAATCCTGCCGGACGAGGCGTGAGTCTGCTTGAGGAAGCCGAGGTCTTCGAGGTCGGACATCTCGTTGCGTATCGTCGCGGAGCTGCGCCCCGTGAGGTAGCGGCGCGAGACCGTGCGCGAGCCGACCGTCTCGCCGTTCTTTATGTATTCGTAGACGACGGAGAGCACCACCTCGAGCTGTCTTTCCGTGATCATCCCGGCTTCACCGCCTTTCGTCCTCTCAGCTTATTAGCACTCATTCATCACGAGTGCTAAGCGTTCTCAACGCGATACATGATAGGCGTCATATAGGCATTTGTCAAGACAGGTCAAAAAAATTTTTTTGACTTTCCGCGCGCCTGCGGCCGCGGAATAAAAGTATAGGAGTTATTGTATAATTACTAAATGTCCGGCCACGCCGCGGCGCGGCGATAAGTTTAAGCCGGCGACTGGAGTTTTAGACGGAAATGGCAAACGACAAGACGACCGTATATTTGATCCGCCACGGAGAGTGCGCGGGCAACAAGGAGAACCGCATACGCGGCTGCGTGGACTTCCCCCTCAACGAGAACGGCGTGCTTCAGGCGCACGCGCTCGCCGAAGCTATGAAAGACAAGAAGATAGACTACATTTATACAAGCCCGCTGTCGCGCGCGACGTCGACCGCCGCTATACTCGGCGAGGCGCTCGGCCTTCCCTACGAGGCGCGCGAGGGCTTCTGCAACATACATCTCGGCCCGTGGGAGAACCGCATCAAGGCGGAGCTCGCGGTCGAAGAGCCGGAGAAATGGCAGACGTGGCTGAACCAGCCCGAGGAGCTCGTCATCGAGGGCGGCGAGACGCTCGACCAGGTGCGCGACCGCGCGCTCGCGGAGCTCAATAAAATCATAGCCGAGCACCGCGGCGCGAACATCGCGCTCATCGCGCACCGCGGCGTGCTGAAGCCGCTGATGGCGGGCGCGCTCGGCGTGCAGCGTCCGAGCTACTGGCGGCTGCACGTTGACACGGCGTCGTACAGCGTGCTGACCTTCGACAGCCTGCACGGCTACTGCCTCATGGGGCTCAACTTTACGGAGCATCTCAAGGGGCTCCGCATAATTCAGGAATTCGATTAAAGATGAAAGCGCACCTGATAAAGCTCGGAAGCGAGAAGGAACTCGCACAGGCGGCGCTGCGCCTCGGCGCGAGCGATGCTTCGCTGCGCTTCTTCGAGGCGCGGCGCGAGACGCTGCAAATCTATGTCACTGACGTGCCGTCGCCGGCGGCCTCGATAATCAAGCAGGAGATGCTCTCGCGCGGCGGCGACGCCGCGGTCCACGCGAACGTCATCAACTGCGGCGTCGAGCGCAGCGACGTGATAATCTTCGGCACCGCGAAGCAGCTCGGACATCTCGCGGACAAGCTCGAGCTGATGCCGTGGTGGAAGCTCTCCGAGCTCGCCGCGGAGATACGCAGGCTGACCGCCCCGCGCGCGAAACGCGCCGTGAAGCTGCCCTGCGGCGCGGAGCTTGCCTTCGGAGAGCGGATGCTGCTGATGGGGATAATAAATCTCACCGACGATTCGTTCTTCGGCGGGAGCCGCTGCGGCGGCGACGCAGACAAGGCCGTCGCGAAGGCCGTGAAGATGGCGGAGGATGGCGCGGACATCCTCGACCTCGGCGCGGAGTCTACGCGCCCCGGCGCGCCGCGCGTCCCTGAGGAACAGGAGCGCGAGCGCATGAGCGCCGCAGTCGCCGCAATTCGGCGCGAGCTGCCGCACATGCCGCTCTCGATAGACACGACGCGCGCTTCGGTCGCGGAGGCCGCTCTCGAAAACGGCGCGGACATCGTCAACGACGTCTCCGGCCTGCAGTTCGACAACGGCATCGCCGAAGCCGCGGCGCGGCACAAGGCCATGCTCGTGCTCATGCACATGCGCGGCACGCCGGAGACGATGCGGACGATGTGCGGATACGACAACCTGCTCTCTGAGGTCTGCGAGTTTCTCGAAGAGGCGGCTGACAAGGCCGTATCGCTCGGCGTATCTCGCGAAAGTATTATAATAGACCCGGGAATCGGCTTCGCGAAGGATCACTGGCAGAACCTGTTCCTGCTGCGACACTGCGAGAGCTTCAAGGCGCTCGGCTATCCGCTGCTCATAGGCGCGTCGCGCAAGGGCTGCGTAGGCGCGGCGACGGGACGCGAAGCGCCGGAGGAACGGCTGTACGGCACGCTCGCCGTGACCGCGCTCTGCTGCCGTCAGGGCGCCGACATAATAAGGGTCCACGACGTGCGCGAAAACAAAGACGTGATAAAAATGACGGAAGCAATACAAGGAGCGGAATATGTCTGATAAAAGAATTTTTCTTGCGCTTGGCTCCAATCTCGGAAACAGGCTGGAGCATCTGAAATCCGCGCTTAAATACCTCGAGACGCACGGCGTCCGCATCGAGGCGAAGAGCCGCGTCTGGGAGACGGCCCCGTGGGGCGTCACCGACCAGCCGGCGTTTCTCAACATGTGCGCCGCCGCACGCACGACGCTCGACCCCTTCGCTCTGCTGCGGCTGCTGAAGAACGCGGAAGCAGAGCTCGGCCGCAGCGAAAGCTGGCGCTGGGGGCCGCGCGAGATAGACATCGACATAATATTCTTCGGCTCGCTCGTGATGAACGACCCGAAGCTCACCATCCCCCACCCCTATATGCACGAGCGCGCCTTCGTGCTCAAGCCGCTCTCCGAGATAGCGCCGGACGAGGAGCACCCGGTATCGCACAAGACCGTCTCGGAGATGCTCGCGGAGCTTCCGGCCTCCGAGCTGGAAGAGATGGTATGGATCACGGAAATATAAAAAAGCCGCCGCACGGCGGAACGGGGAAAAAGAATCTCGGATTCCTCTTTCTCCCCGCCGCCGTCGTAATAATGGCGCTGGTCCTCCTTCTGACGCCGCGGCCAGAGGGCGAGCGGCGCGAGATAACGCTGAGGACGCTCGAGCTGCCGGCATTTCCGATAACGCTCGTGCTTGAGGAGAACGAGGGCGAGACCGCCGCAGCGTGGCTGCGCACGCCCGCCGGGGCGCGCCGCATAGAACAGGTCGAGGGGCTCTCCTTCATATCGAGCGACCCCGTGGTCTCGCGCGCCGACCAGGACGACAGCGACGACCTGCTGTGGCGCATATCCTTCATGAACGTCAAGGGCGAGGGCATACATCTGTGGATAGGCATGACGACGTGGGCGCCGCGCGTCTACGTAGCGGCGACGCCGTTCCAGTACACGCGCTGGCACGCGCTGCCCGCGAAGATAGAAGTCCCGAAGGGGACGAGCCTCTATATCTCGCCCGCCGCGCCGCTCTACCGGACGCTCGAAAAGCAGTTCGGCGGCACGGACAGCTATTCGTTCGTCTACACGATGATGCTGACGCCCGAGGGGCTGAACTTCGTCCCCGTGCCGTCGGTCTACAAACAGCTCGCCGTCCTGCTGCGCGCGGGGATGCACGGCGAAAGCTCGCCGCCGAAGCGCCTCGCCTACGTCCGTATGCTGACGGAGTTCAACCGCCTGGCCGACGGCAAAGCGCCGCAGGCCGACACTCTGCTCAATTTACAGATAGAGCGCATAGACACGCTGAGCTGGAAGAAATAACGCAGCGCCGTCGCCGCAGCATCGCGGGACGGCGCTCTTCATTTTTCACTGCGGCTCGGTGAGAAAGCTCTCCTTTACGAGCTCGATGAATAATCTCATCGCGGGGCTCATCCATTTATTCTTATGATACGACAGCATCGCGCGGACGGTACCGCCCTCAATCTCTGTATCAAGCTCGATAAGCCGCCCGTCGCGCAGCTCGTCCTCCACCGCGCAGCGCGGCAGGAAAGCCACGCCGAGATTGCCAGCAACGCACAGCTTAATCGCTTCGATACTCTGCACCTGCATGCTCTGCTTCATTTTTATATTTTTACGCAGCATATACTCGTTCAGGATTCTGCTGTGGACGCTCTGCTCCTCACTGTAAATAATCGCGGCGTCCTTCATTTGTCCCGGCGATATAAAATCGCGCTCATCCTCAGCAAGCTCCGGCGAAGCCACGAGCGCCGACGGCTGCTGCGCGAGCGGCTCGGTCACCACGGATAAGCTCTGCTTTGTAACGTTGTAGTGCAGCCCCACGTCGACGGCTCCGTTCGCTGTCGCGGCGACTATTTCGTAACAGTTGGCGATTTTCAAAGAGAGCTGAACGTCGGGCGCTTTTTCGCGAAACTCCCGCAGTATCCGAGGCGTCTTATAAATCAGCAGAGATTCGAGAAATCCGACCGTCAGCGTCCCCTTCAGCTCCGTCTCACGCTTTCCGTAATCCAAGAGCGCCGCGGCGGCGTCAAGCACGCCGTCCATATAGGGCAGAACGTCCCGCCCCGCCTGCGTCAGAGCCATGCGCCGCCCGAGCTTTTCAAACAGCTTGACGTTCAGTTCCTTTTCGAGCTGCTGCACCTGAAAGGTCACGGTCGACTGCGTGTAGTGCAGCCTGCGCGCGGCCTCCTGAAAGCTGCCCGTCTCCAAAATCATCCTCACCGTATTGAGATATTTCAGCTCCATTCGTCTGCGCTCCATTCAAAAAAATCGAATTATAAATTCGATAGATTCAATTTGATTAAATTATCTTTCGGGCGCATTATAGAACACGAAGGAAAAGAGGTCAACGGACAAAGGAGTGCGGAACATGGCGGTAACTGCGGAAGAATTAGTAAAGAAGGCAAAGGAATGCGGATACGACAAATGCGGGATAATTCCTGTTGAGCAGATGGCCGGATACGCGGACAGTTTAGATGAGAGAGAAGAGCGTCTGCCCGAGACGAAGGAGTTCTACGACAAGTTTCGTCCATTCGCCGACCCGCGCGCGCAGTATCCGTGGGTCGAGTCGATAATCGTCTGCTCGTTCCGGTACGGAAGGTACGACATCCCCGGCGGGCTGGACAAGCATTACGCCAAGGCATACCTCACCGACGGCAGGCGCAACGCAGCGAGCGGATGCTGGAAAGCCGGCGAGCGCTTCGACGAGTATCTTGAGGAGCGCGGCGTGCGCTGCGCGTCGAGCCGCGACTTCGGCCTCACGGCTCTGCGCTGGGCCGCAATGAAGGCCGGAATCGGAATTATACGGAGAAACAATTTTTTCTACACCGAGCACGGCTCATGGAACCACCTCGAAGCGTTCCTCATAGGCGAGCCGCTGGAATATATCGAAACGTGCGCCGTCCGCCCGTGCCCCGACGGCTGCTCGCTGTGCGTCAAGGCCTGTCCGACAGGCGCGCTCTGCGCTCCGTACACGATGAACCCCGCCGCCTGCGTGTCGGCGCTTACGACGTGGAGCGGCTGGGACCTGACAACGGAGCCGCTGCGCGCAAAGATGGGGCGCTGGGCTTACGGCTGCGACGTCTGCCAGAACGTATGCCCCTTCAACCGCGGCGCGTGGAGCGGCGGCGAAGAATTTCCGGGGCTCTCGGAGCTTGCGAAGCATCTGCCACTTACGGAGATAGTGGAAGCGGATTACGATACGCTCAAGAACATCGTGCAGCCTGCCCTTTGGTACATCCCGGCGGACAAGGTGTGGCGCTATAAGACGAACGCGCTGAACGTGATGCTCAACGACTATTCGCCGGAATATCTTCCCGCGATAAAAAAAGCCTGCTCCGACGAAGCGGAGCCGGTGCGCAAAATGGCGGCGTGTGTGCTCACGGAGCTGAAGAAGCGCGAAGCCGGCGGAACGGAGGCAGAGTAACGGAAAACAGGCAGCGCCGGAGCACGCGGCGTAAAACCATGCGCGGCGTGCAGCGCGCGTACAGAAAACGCCGGAGCGAGGACGACAGCCTCGCTCCGGCGTTCTTTCGTACTTTTTGCGGCGCGCTTAATATTTCAGTCCGAATATCGGGTGGAAGATTCTCTCGTCGTGGAGGAACTGCGCCTGCTCGTCGAAGGACTTCTTCGCCTCGTCGCCGAGCGAGACGGCGAGCGACGACGTGAGCACGTGCGTGAGGAAGATGGGGCCGATGATGCTGCTGCCGAAGGTCGGGCTGTTGGCGGAGACGTTGATCTGGAGCTCTGCGAAGCGGCAGACCGGCGCGGCCGCGCTGTCGGTCATCGTGATGACCTTCGCGCCGTTGCGGTGCGCTATCTCGACGGACTCCGTGACCTCGACCGCGTAGCTCGGCAGCTCGCAGACTATCACGATGTCGCCCTCGCGGACGCTGCGCACCTGCTCCCAGAGCGAGAGGCCGCCGCGGCGGCAGAGGAGCGCGCGGCATCCCATGACGGTGAGGCGTATCTGCATCAGCTCCATTACGAGCGACGAGATGCCCCAGCCTATGCAGTAGATGTTGTTCGCACCCTTGACCATCTCGCAGAACTTGTCGATGTCTGCGGGGACGAGCTGCGCCATCGTGTCGTCGAGGTTCGCGTGCTCGGCCTTGAAGATGCTGTCGGGGAACGAGTCGTTCGAGCTGACGGCGCGCGCGAGCAGCGCGGCGGGATTTATCTGCTCGAGGATGGTCTTCTGAAGGCAGGCCTTGAGCTCAGCGTAGCCCGAGAAGCCGAGCATCTGCGCGACGCGCACGAGCTGCGCCTTCGAAACCTTGAGCTCGTCGGCTATGTCTCCGATAGAGCGGAAGGACGCTTCTCTCATGTTGGCGAGGAGATACTCCGCGACGCGGCGCGCCTTGTTAGGCATTGTATGCGCTTTTTCCATTAAAAGGTTCTGTAACTGAGTACTGTCCATCTACCTACACTCCTTAAATTTTTCTCTGCTGTATGCGCTTCCTAAACTTATGTAGAATTTACTGAGATTAGTTTAATTTCTTTTTTTAGAGTTGTCAACACAAGTCTAGTTTGTTTCGTGCGGGTTCACCAAAGCCGCGCGCGCATCGGCGGCGGTTTATGTGCGCGGGGAAAAGCGAAGCACGCCGACCGCGCGCGAACGAGCGGCGCCCGAAGGAGTCCGATCGACCGTCGCAGCAAAATTACAATAAAAAAAGCGAAACGGCAAAAGCCGCAACGCCTCCGCCGCGAACACGCGCAAAACATAGGGCCGCCCGGATATCCGGACAGCCCTGCATCATTTCACTTTCACCGGTACGCCGACAGAGGTTCCACCCTCCGCCTCCGCGCTAACGCCGCTACAACGTTATGCCCTTGAATATGTTGGACTGATCGCGCGGGACGATCTCGCCATAGAGCGTAATGGTGTTGGAGTTGAGCGTGGGACTTATGCGCACCGAGGTGTTGTTGCCGCCCTTGGGTATGGTGAAGGTCACGGAGGCCGAGATCGCCCGTCCCATGACATTGATCGACAGTGTGGTATTGCCGCGCTTGTCGACACGTCGCTCGACGTTGATTATACGTCCGTCGACCGTCACGCCGCCAACACCGTTCGGGCCGCCGCCGCTGTCCACGGGAGAGACCTGAATAAGCGCCTGATCACCCTTGACCGATATGAAGTTCAGGTTGGAATATACTCTGGCCGTACCCCCTCGCTTGAATACCAGCATGTTGGCCTCAAAGACAAAATCCATGCTGTCGATTGCATTCATGGCCTCGACGTACGACAACGAATCCTGAATCTCGGCCATACGTTTTGCCATGGCCCGATCCTCGGCCGCCTGACGGCGTGCCGCGCGGCCGTTATCCTGTGCCACTGCGGCCGACACGGCCGACGTGAGCATCATCAAAATCAATATAACCCGTTTCATAGTTCGATAGTTTTACAACCTCTACGCAATATAAACGCCATACACAGGCCCCATATTATATTTCCGAGCAAAAATAGCAACATCCGCGCCGCAAACGGTACATTGCGCACGCGGTTTCACATTTCGGGGTTTGTTTCGTATATTTGCAGCATGACCGACCGTAAAGATACTCTCCCGACGGCCGCCGCGCCGCACACGACGCTGCGCATAGGCAACATGGTCTGCCCGCGCTGCATCATGGCCGTGCGTGCGCTGCTTGCCGAGGAGGGGTATGCGCAGACCGACGTCACGCTCGGGGCGGCGACGGTCGAGGGCGTAATCCCCGCCGGGAAGATCGAATCCATACGCCGGCGTCTCGAAGAGATAGGGTTCGTGCTCATAGACGATCCGCGCGAGGAACTGGCCGAGCGGCTCCGCACGGCCGTAATCGAGTTGGCACGCGGCGGCCGCATGAAACACAACCTCTCGGAGGAGATCGTCCGCCGCATGGGCCATGATTACAGTTCGCTCAGCAAGCTCTTCTCCTCGGTCTGCGGATGCACCATCGAACGATACTTCATATTGCAGAAGATCGAACGCGCCAAGGAGCTGCTGCAGGACAGCACCCTGTCGCTGGGCGAGATAGCCGAACGGTTGGGATATTCGAGTACGGCCTACCTCAGCGCACAGTTCAAGAGCGTCGAGGGCCGCACCCCTACCGACTTCCGCCGTGACGACACCGCACGCCGCAAACCGATCGACGCGGTGTAATCTAGCGCCACGCATCACGATATTCATCCGCTCACTCCTCAGAATCGACAACACAATAATATTTGAGCGGGGAGAATAATATTCATAGAAAAATCCGAAAAAAATCTGAAAAAAGAATCCACAATTCCGTAACAACGGCGGCAGCCTCCGCCACTACCTTTGTCACATAAAACAACAGATGACCATATCATGACAAAGGATAACGAATGCCGCCGTATATTTCCCGTGACGGGAATGAGCTGCGCCGCCTGCGCCACTCGCGTCGAGAAGACCATCGCACACACGAAAGGTGTTCGCAGCGCCGCCGTGAACTTCGCCGCCTCGGAGGTGACGGTCGAGTACGACAGCGACGCCTGCACGCCCGAGCAGCTGCGCGAGGCCGTACGCGAGGCCGGATACGATATTATATGTGACGATCCCGAACATGCCGCCGCCGAGGCCGAAGCGGCGCACGCCGCACACATGCGTTCGCTGCGCCGCCGCACCATCTGGGCCGCCGCACTGTCGCTGCTGCTCGTGGCGGCCGAGGTGCTGCTGCCGCACCGCATGGCAGGATATGTGGAGTGGATCATGGCTACACCCGTGGTCTTCATCCTCGGCCGCGGATTCTTCGTCGGGGCATGGCGCCAGCTGCGGCACCGCACGGCAAATATGGATACGCTCGTTGCGTGCAGTACGGGCATAGCATACCTGTTCAGCCTCTTCAACCTGCTCGCACCGCAATTCTGGCTCTCGCGCGGGGTCGAGCCGCACCTCTATTTCGAGTCATCGGCCGTAATCATAACATTCATACTTTTGGGCCGCTACATGGAGGATCGGGCCAAGCGCAACGCCTCCTCGGCCATCAGCCGTCTTATGGGCCTGCGGCCCAAGACCGTATGCAAGGTCGAGGCCGACGGCTCAAGGCACGACATTCCCGTTGACCGTATCGCCGCGGGGGATCTGATCCTGCTGCGCCCGGGCGAGCGCGTCGCCGCCGACGGAGTTGTCGAGCACGGCTCCTCGTACGTCGACGAGAGCATGCTCAACGGCGAACCCGTCCCCGCCGCCAAAACCGAAGGCGACGCCCTCTATGCAGGCACGGTCAACGGCAACGGTTCGCTCACGATGCGCGCCCGAACAGTGGGCAGCGACACCATGCTGATGCGTATCGTGCGCATGGTACACGATGCTCAGGGGAGCAAGCCCCCCGTACAACGTCTGGCCGACCGCATAGCCGCCGTATTCGTACCGGTAATCATGGCCATAGCCTTCATCTCATTCCTTGCATGGATCATATTCGCACCCACGGAGGGCCTCTCGCACGGTATTCTGGCCATGGTGACCGTTCTCATCATAGCCTGCCCCTGCGCCTTGGGTCTGGCCACCCCCACGGCCATAATGGTGGGCATAGGCCGCGCAGCCGAACGCGGCATCCTGATCAAGGATGCCGAAAGCATCGAGACCGCCCGCACCATCGATACCGTCATCTTCGACAAGACGGGCACTCTCACCGAGGGCCGTCCCGAGGTGACCGATACGGCATGGTTCGGCGACGGACACGCCGCGGCCCACATACTGCTGGCCATAGAGCGGCTCTCGGACCATCCGCTGGCACAGGCTATCGTACACCACCTCGAGGCAGACGGCCATAACGTCACGGCTGCGGCCGCAATATCGGCCGCGGCGTTTGAGAATATCGTAGGGCGCGGCATCACGGCCCGTGTCGGCGGCAAACGATATATTGCCGGCAACCGCGCCATGGTCATCGAGAGCGGGATAGATATCACACCGGATGCCGAGGCCGAAGCCTCACGTCTCGAGGCCGACGGCAAGAGTGTCGTATGGTTCGCCGTCAGCGACATCACCGACGACGGCACACGCGACAAGGGCGGCGTTCTGGCCATAGCGGGCGTTACGGACCGCATACGCGAGGGTGCGCGCGAGGCCGTCGAGGCTCTCCGCTCGATGGGCATAGAGTCCGTGATGCTAACGGGCGACAACGCCGCCGCGGCACAACGCGTGGCCCGCATGACGAGCATCACCACCTTCCGCGCCTCGATGCTGCCCCAGCAGAAAGCCGAATACCTGCAGGCGCTGCGTGCCGCAGGACACCATACGGCAATGGCCGGCGACGGCATCAACGACAGCGCGGCGCTGGCCGAGGCCGACCTCGGCATAGCCATGGGCGGCGGCAGCGACATAGCCATCTCGGCCGCAGGCATGACAATCGTCGCGTCGGATCCGCGCAAGATAGCCGAAGCGGTACGTCTCTCGCAGCTCACCGTACGCACCATACGCCAGAATCTCTTCTGGGCATTCTTCTACAACATGATCGGCGTGCCCGTCGCCGCCGGCATACTCTACCCAATATGCGGATTCCTGCTCAACCCCATGATCGGAGGCGCAGCCATGGCTCTGAGCAGCGTATGCGTCGTGAGCAACAGTCTGCGTCTGCGCCGTCTCGACACACGTCCCGCAGCCCTGCGCCGTCCGACCACAAGCGGCAATGGAACCGACGTCGTTCAATGCGTATCCGACATACATGCAGCCGCCGCAACGGCAACCGCAACGCCGTCACAACAAACCATACAACCACAAAAAGAGATTCATAACATGAAAAAGAGATTCAACGTCGAAGGCATGATGTGCGACCACTGCCGCGCACATGTCGAAAAGGCCCTCAACTCGATCGAGGGCGTCAAGGCCGTCGTAACGCTCTCGCCGGCCGAAGCCGAAGTGGAGTTCACCAATGGCGAGAAGTCGCTCGAAGAGCTTCAGAGTATCGTTACGGAGAAGGCAGGCGACTACCGCCTGAGCGAGAAATAGTATCTCGACCGAGCCTGCAAAACAAAAGACGGGAGTTTCCTTTATGGAAAGCTCCCGTCATCTTTCTTGTGCCCGACCAGCACCTACAACATCTTGCGCACGAAGTCGAACATACGGTAGGGCATATATCTGAACGGCAGGTCGATCCATGTCGGGGCCAGAACTACCGAACGCCTGTGCGAGAAGGCATCGAAACTCTCGCGGCCGTGATAGCGGCCCATGCCCGAGTTGCCCACACCTCCGAAGGGTATATTCTCGTTTGCGATGTGCATGATAGTATCGTTTATGCAGGCGCCGCCCGACGAGGTGCGGCCGATGATGTCGCGGCCCTTACGCTCGGGCCCGAAATAATAGAAGGCCAGAGGTTTCTCGCGCTCGGTGACGAACTGTACCACATCCTCCACATCGTCGAAGGCGATCATCGGCAGCACGGGTCCGAAGATCTCCTCCTGCATGACGGCCGACGTGGGATCGACATCGGCCAGCAGTGTCGGCGCGATATATA
>UQVV01000023.1 GCA_900544635.1 uncultured Cloacibacillus sp.
AAACTCATTTTTAATTCTAAACACTGTATATGCAGGGCTGACATATTTCTTTTTCCCAGAATGATTTAACGCAATAGGCAACACGACATCTCGTCCTACATGCATAAGATTACATGCAAAGTAATCTGGCGGTACAACCTTATATTTAGTTGTATCAGCACCAACTTGTTTTGAGGGTTCAAAAAACTCCTTATCTCTGTTTATGCCTGAAACATCGTCAAGCGTCAGCGTTGCAATTCCGCAGGCTTCATTATACGGCTCGACAAATGTGCCAATTTTTAGTTTACTCAATCCCATACCCGATACCCTCAAAAGCTGCGCGGAGAACTTCCTGTGAGTGATGCTCCTCAGCCATAATCTCTTTCATCTCTTGCTGGATGCGGCCCATCTCTGCCTGAAAATCAATCCCCAGATCACGATCCACAAACTCGATGTATTTGGATGGGACAAGACTCCAGTCCTTGCTCCGCACCTCATCCATTGTGGCGGATCGTGATAAAGGTTCTTCCAATCCGGGGACTGCCATGCAAAAAGAGTCGAGGCAATTTTCTGTTTATCAGCCTCGGTGAGCTGCACATACCCGTCCTCGTTTGCGCCGCCGTCTCCAAGTGTTCTGGCATCAATAAACAGGATCTCGTTTTCACGATCCCGCAACACAATTTCCTTTCCTTCACGCTTAACCTTCTTACTCTTTTTGTGGTTGCCCACAATCCATAGGGTGACGGAGATATCCGTGGCATAGAACATCTCTCTGGGCAGCACGATGATGGCTTCAATCTTATTGTTTTTAATCAGCTGCTTACGGATCTTATATTCCTCCGAATCAGCTCCAAGAGCGCCGTTGGCCAGAAGAAACGCCGCAGTGCCGTTGTATGAAAGCCGTGCCAGCATATGCAGAATCCAAGCATAGTTGGCGTTGCTGACGGGAGGAACTTCGTAGCCATCCCACCTGCTGTCATTCTTTAATTCATTTTCTGTGCGCCAGTTTTTTAGGTTGAATGGAGGATTAGCCAAAATGAAGTCGGCCCGCAGATTCGGATGTTTGTCAGAGATAAAGGTGGAGGCATCCATGTCGCCGAGATCGCAGTTCAGGCCACGGATGGCCAGATTCATGCGGGCCAGCTTGTAGGTCTTGCCATTGGACTCTTGGCCATAAATGGTGATGTCTTTCTTGTTACCCTGATGCCGTTTAATGCGCTCTGCACGAACATACCGCCGGAACCGCAGCAGGGATCATACACTGAACCGGAATAGGGCTGAATGAGCAAAGTCATCAGTTCAACAATGTTGGCCGGGGTATAGAACTCACCTTTTTCGGATTTAGCGGCAATACAAAACTTTTTCAGGAAATACTCGTACACACGACCAATGACGTCATCAGCCTCACCTTGTGAGTATTGAATCCGGTCAATTTCATCGATCAGGGATGAAAACTTGGAAGGCTCGATGTGGAGCGTGATGTAAAAGCCTATGGGAAGAGCGCCTTTTAGCGAAGGATTGTTCTTCTCAATGTTGCGGAAAGCATCGTCAATGTAAGTAAAAATCTTGTTGGATTTAGAGTGGTCTTTGATATAGCTCCATCGGTCGTTTTCACCCAAGAAAAAAACATTGTCCTTAGAATAAAAACGCGGGTTCTCCACAAAATCTACCGTATCCTCTTCGGCCAGAAGCTTTTCTCGCTGTGCGTTGAACTTATCATAAGCAAACCGCAAAAACAGCAGTCCGAGCACTACATTCACATAATCGGTTGCGGATACACTGCCTCTCAATTTATTACATGCGTTCCACAAACCAGCTTCCAGCGAGACCTGATTTTTCGTTTTTGCCATCCTCATAACACCTCTTGGACTACAAATCCCGTTCTTATTCTATCATTCGAGAGAGATTGCTCAAAACCGATTCGCCTACTCCTTCACAACACCATAATGTCGTCTAATGAGCAGCCCAGGTTTTTGCAGATTCACTCCAGCACATCTGTGATGACATTGTCATCGTTGGTAAGCTTGTTAATTATATGGTGGCTCACCTGCGCCGACGTTGCAAGAGCTTTCTTTTTCATACCCCGGTCAATGAGGGGTTTTCCATAGTCTTTTGTAGCTTACAGCCACAGCCGTGACCCTCGCTATCTTTTTAGTTGTATGTATCAATGAATTTATTATATTACGTAATATCTGTACTTTCGAACATAAGTTAGATCAAAAACAAGTATTGGACAATTGATACGTTTGCTGATTTTTAAGGTTAATTGCTACGTCAGGATAACGGATAATATGTTTTGATATATCCATAAACCTTTGACCTGTATACACGCACCCTCCGGGCACGACCGGGAGCAGTCAGGCAGATCTGATCTGACCGGCAAAGACATGTTTAGTGAATACTGAAAAGGAACAGTAAATTGGCACAGCGCTGCCAGCTCGACAACGACTGTGTCGCACCTCTCTGTATGGCCGTATAACAAATTCGCTGATTTTATTGTAATACGGTGCATGATACGGTGTCTAGTTTGCTGGTAGACGACACACGCGACACTGAGGACTAAAAAGCAGACATATTTCCAACAAAAAAGCCCCCATGTGGGGGCTTTTGCAAACGAGCGGTATGCTCGGGAAAATTTCTGGTGGAGACGCGGGGAATCGAACCCCGGTCCAACAGAGGACAATCTGGAGGGCGCTACGTGCGTAGTCTATGCTTTAAGATTCGGGGCGGAGGCTCCCGTAGACAGGATACTCTTTCCCTAGCCTCTCTGGATCTCGGACGCCGGCCGAAAGGCGGAACCGTAATCCCAGCCGTCTTTGTGACGCTCTATCGGGACCCGACGGCGGAAGCCCCGGAGAGCGCGCTACTTTTAATTAAGCAGCGAGTGCGTAATTGTCTTCGACAATTATTTTTTCGGAGCCGGATTAACGAGGCTTCCCCATCCTCGGCACGCTCCCCCCGACCCTCCGCCTGCTGTCGAAACCTGTCGTCCCCGGAGGATTGGAGCGGTGTTGCGCTGCGCGAGCCGCAGGCCCGCGCGTTAATAGTCGCCGCGAACCTTGCGGCGTACCGCTCTGTCTATTTCGCGCGCCGCGTCGCGTTCGGCGGCGCTGTCGCGCTTGTCATGGAGCTGCTTGCCCTTCGCCACGGCAAGCTCTATTTTCGCCCATCTGCCCTCTTTGAGGTACATCTTGAGCGGCACGAGCGTGAAGCCTTTTTCGCGCGTCTTTTCTACGAGACGGCGGATGTCGGTCTTGTGGACGAGCAGCTTGCGCGGGCGGAGAGGGTCCTTGTTGTAGATGGTCCCCTTCTCGTAGGGCGATATGTGGACGTTGTAGAGCCACAGCTCGCCGCCTTCGACGGAGGCGAATCCGTCCTTGAGGTTGACGCGCCCGTCGCGCACGGATTTTATCTCCGTACCGGACAAGACTATGCCGGTCTCGAAGGAGTCGATGATGAAATATTCATGTCTCGCCTTCCGGTTCTGCGCGACCGTCTTGTCCTCAGCCACTGTTCTCACCTCGTGCGCGCATTATACCCGTTTGAGCAAATTTAGTCAAACCCTGCGGCGCGCGCATTGTGCTACTCTTTTGTCAAAATTTCGGACGGGAGGCCCGGCTATGGCGTCAGCGGATAAAGTTATCGAGAGGGCTGCGCGCGCGTTCGCGGGCGTGCGCGGCGTGGAATCCGTCGTGCTCGGCGGCTCGCGCGCGACCGGATGCGCGGGCGCGCACTCCGATATCGACATCGGAATTTATTACGACGCGCGCACATTCGACGCGGAAGAGCTGAGACGGCGCTCCGCGGAGCTTGACGACGCGCGACGCGCTGACGCGGCGACGGAGCCGGGCGCGTGGGGGCCGTGGATAAACGGCGGCGGCTGGCTCACGGTCGACGGCTTCCCCGTCGATATTCTGTACCGCGACATCGCGCGCGCCGGCGCCGTAATCGATGACTGCCTGCGCGGGAACATCACGATAGATTACCAGTGCGGACATCCGTTCGGCTTCGTCAACTCGATATATATGGGCGAGGCGGCCTGCTGCGTCGAGCTCTTCTCCGCTTCCTCGCGGCTGCGCGAGGAGAAGGCGCGCCTCTCGCCGTTTCCGGAGGTTTACAGAGCCGCCGCTATCGACAAATTTTTATGGGAGTGCGGATTTTCTCTGCTGTGCGGCAAAAAAGCGCTCGGACGCGGCGACGCGGTGTACGCCGCGGGCTCGCTGTTCCGCTGCGCAGTGTCGCTGTTTCACGTCCTCTACGCGGCGAACGGCATGTACATGCTGAACGAAAAGGGCGCGCTCACGCGGCTCGTAAAATCCGGCGCGCGCATGCCGGAGGGCTTCGCCGATGACGTGACAGCCGCGCTCTCAAGCTGCGGCGGCGAGCATGAGGCCGCGGCCTTCGGCAAAATCGAACGACAGTACGAGAACGTCTGCCGGATGACAGGCAGGGATAGGCCGCTGTAGAAATCCACTGGCGGGGAGCAGAGGACTGCTGTGCGGTCAACCGTTGCCGCGCCGGCGCAGCGCGGCTGACGGCGGCCTAGCATCTCCGTGTATCAGCCACTGATAGCCTCTCGCGGCGTGCGTTGGATTCCAGCCGTCAAACGCCGGCGCGTTCCCGCTCGGCGGCCTCCTGAAGCTCACGCAGCTTGTCAGCGCCGCATTCCGGCACGCCGCGCAGCGGAAAGTCAATGCCAAGCGCTTCATATTTATGTATGCACAGCTTGCGGAACGGCAGAAGCTCGAGCTTTTCTACATTGCTGTACGACGCGGCGATGCGTCCGAGCTCGCGCGCGTCGGACGGAGCGTCGTTGATCGACGGGACGACGACCTGCCGTATCCACAGCGGCACGCGCATCTCCTCCGTCAGCGCGAGGAAGTCCAGAGTACGCGACAGCTCGCCCCCGCAGTATTTTTTGAAAAGTCCGGCGCGAGCGAACTTCACGTCGCAGATGACGAGGCCGGTATGGCGCAGGACCTCTCGGACGGCCTCTCCCGCGCCGAAGCAGCCGGAGGTGTCGAGCGCCGTGTGGAAGCCGCGCCCGCGGAGGGCGGCGAACAGCTCCGCGGCAAACTCGGGCTGCATTAGGGGCTCGCCGCCTGAAAGCGTGAAGCCGCCCTTTTTTATGTAGGGGCGCACCCGCTCCGCCTTCTCCACAAGCTGTTCGACGGTGAACTCGCTTCCGCCGTCCGCCGCCCACGTTTCCGGATTATGGCAGTAGGCGCAGCGCAGGGGACAGCCCTGCGCGAAAGCGACGAAGCGAAGCCCGGGGCCGTCCACCGCGCCCATGCTTTGAAAGCTGCTTATGCGCCCCTTCATGCTACATCGCGCTGTGGAACGTGCGCGAAACTACCTCTTCCTGCTGCGCGCGCGAGAGCTTGTGAAAATTCACGGCGTAGCCGGAGACGCGCACCGTGAGGTTCGGATATTTTTCGGGGCGGTCCATCGCCTCGCGCAGGCGCTCCCGGTCGAGCACGTTGACGTTCAGGTGGTGCGCGCGCTGTGCGAAGTAGCCGTCGAGCAGCGCAGCGACGTTTGCGCGGCGTTCTTCATCGTCGTGGCCCAGAGCCTCAGGTACGATTGAAAACGTGTTTGAAATGCCGTCGCGGCACGAGGCGTACGAAAGCTTTGCGACGGAGTTCAGCGAGGCGAGCGCGCCGTTTTTGTCGCGGTTGTGCATCGGGTTCGCGCCCGGGGCAAAGGGTTCTCCGGCGCGCCGTCCGTCGGGCGTCGAGCCTGTCTTTCTGCCGTAGACGACGTTGGAGGTTATCGTAAGTATTGAAAGAGTGTGCTCCGCGCCGCGGTATGTCGGGTTCTTTCTGAGCTCCTCAAGGAACAGCTCTATCTGTTCGCGCGCAATTGAGTCTACGCGGTCGTCGTCGTTGCCGAAGGCGGGATATTCTCCCTCGGTTATAAAATCGGTGATGAGCCCGTCATCGTTCCGCACCGGGCGCACGCGCGCGTATTTTATTGCGGACAGCGAGTCGGCCAGCACCGACAATCCGGCCGCGCCGAAGGCCATATAGCGGTGTACGTCCGTATCATGAAGCGCCATCTGCGTCTTTTCGTATGCGTATTTGTCGTGCATATAGTGGATCATGTTCATCGCCTTGACATAGGTGCGCGCGAGCCATTCGCGGTAGAAGTCCATTCTTTCAAGCACCTCGCCGTAATCGAGGACCTCCCCCGAATACGGCTCCCGCGCCGGGCCGACCTGCGCGCCGCTTTTCTCGTCGCGTCCGCCGTTCAGGCTCATCAGCAGCAGCTTTGCGAGATTCGCGCGCGCGCCGAAGAACTGCATCTCCCTGCCTATCCGCATAGCCGAGACGCAGCAGGCTATCGCGTAATCGTCGCCATATATCGGGCGCATAAGGTCGTCGTTTTCATACTGAATGGCGTCCGTGTCGCACGACACCTTGGCGGCGAAGAGCTTGAAGGGCTCCGGCAGAGCCTCCGACCACAGCACGGTGAGGTTCGGCTCCGCGGACGGCCCGAGGTTGTAAAGCGTGTTGAGCATACGGAAGGAGCTTTTCGTCACCAGCGTGCGCCCGTCCTCGCCGACGCCTCCGAGCGCCTCCGTTATCCACATCGGGTCGCCGGCGAAGAGGTCGTTATATTCCGGAGTACGAAGATGGCGCGCCATGCGCAGCTTTATCACGAAGTCGTCGATTATCTCCTGCGCGCCGCTCTCGTCGAGCGTCCCGCGCGCGATATCGCGTTCGAAATATATATCCAGGAAGGTTGAGACGCGCCCGAGCGACATAGCAGCGCCGTTCTGCTCCTTTATCGCTCCGAGGTAAGCGAAGTAGAGCCACTGCACCGCTTCGCGCGCGCACGAGGCGGGACGGGAAATGTCGTATCCGTAAAGCGCAGCCATCTCTTTGAGCTTGCCGAGGAAATTTATCTGCTGGTAAAGCTCTTCGAGGAGACGTATCTGGTCCTGGAGCATGACGCCGGAATCGGCGACCGCGGCCTTGTCCTTCTTCTTCTCTTCAATGAGCCTGTCGACGCCGTAGAGCGCGGCGCGGCGGTAGTCGCCTATTATGCGCCCGCGTCCGTAAGAGTCCGGCAGCCCCGTGATAATGCCGCAGTGGCGCGCCGTCTTTATCTCGTCGCTGTACACGCGAAAAACGCCGTCGTTGTGCGTCGTCCTGTACTGGAACTCGCGTTCTACCTTATCGGAGAGCGTATAGCCGTAGGCCTCGCACGCCTTGCGCGTCATCGCTATGCCGCCGAACGGATTCACCCCGCGGCGCAGCGGCCTGTCCGTCTGGAGGCCGACGATTATCTCCGAAGCTTTGTCGATATAGCCCGGGCCGTAGCTCGTCAGCGAAGTCACCGTCTGCGTGTCTATGTCCAGCACGCCTCCGAACTCGCGCTCGAGCTCGAAAAGGCGCGAAACCTTCTTCATAAGCCTTTCCGTCCTTGCCGTCGCGCCGCACAGGAACGACTCTCCGCCCTCGTAGGGGGTGTAGTTGGTCTGAATAAAATCCCTGACGTCGATCGAAGCCTGCCACTTACCGGCCTTGAAACCCTTCCATTCTTCGTACATAACAGCGTTCCTCCTAATGTATAAAACATCTCCGCAGCGCCCATTTTTAAATATAAAAAAATGGGCGGCATCGGAAGGATGCTGCCCAGACGGTCGGCTTGTTTAACCTATGAACTCACTGTGGTGCTCCACAATTATCCGTCAGAGTCCATAAGCCTCTTGCATGGAGACATTATATAGTACGCGCATATATTTGTGAACTATGTTCATGATATTGCGCGCGATAAATTTTTTATTGTTGTGTTTTATCTCGCCGTCGTTCCTTACAAGCTCCTTCTGCGGCGCGGCGAGCACCGTTGCGCCCTCTATCGAAGCAGCCGGACGAGGCGAAAATCAGAACAACGCCACGCCTAGCGCGGCGCTGAGGCAGATCACCTTCGGGACGCTGACTTTCCATTTTATAAGCAGCGCGGCGTCGAGGATTGATATCGCGGCGAATGGGATTATCCCTTTGTCCATCATCGCGCCGTAGTTTGAGAGCGCGAGCTGGAGCGTCACGCCGAGTATCATGCCTATGCACGCGGGGCGCACTCCGACCATAGCGTGAGCCATTCCCTTGCTTTCCTTGAAAAATCCGTAGAAGAAGGCGGCGAGCGCGCCTATCGTGAAGGTCGGCGTCATCACGCCGAGGCTCGCCGCAACGGCGCCCGGCATGCCCGCGGCGTGGATTCCGGCGAAGGTCGCGCAGTTTATGCCGAGCGGGCCGGGCGTCATCTCGGCTATCGCTATTATGTCCGTGACCTCGGCCGCGGTCATCCAGCCGTGGCTCAGCATCTCGCTTGTAATGAGCGGTATCATCGACAGGCCGCCGAAGCTCGTGAAGCCTATCTTGACGAAGCTCCAGAAGAGACTAAGCAGCACCATCGCCGCCGCCTCCTTTCCCCGCGCGGCTGAGCAGCAGTCCCGCGGCTATGCCGCCGGCGATGAGCCAGACGCAGTTGACGTTGAAGAAAAAATAGGCCGCGAGAGCCGCGGCCGCGACTGCGTAGCAGGCGCGCATCGGGAAGGCTCCGCGCAGAAGTCCGAGGAGGGCGCTCGCCATTATCGGGACAACTGCGGCGCGCACGCCCGTCATACCGGCCATGACCGTGGCCTGAGTGTGGAATATCGTGTAGAAATATGTGATGAAGCCGAGCACTATCATCGGCGGTATGACCATGCCGAAGAGCGCGGCGAACGCGCCGGGGTAGCCCGATTCGCGGTAGCCGTAGAGAAACGCGACATTGCCGACGAAAAGGCCCGGCAGGCTTCGCGCGACGCTCGTGAGGTCGAGCAGCTCGACGCTGCTTATACGCTTCTCCTCGTCGACGTATAGGCGCTGCATCTGCGCGATTATGTTGAGCCCGCCGCCGAAGGTGAAGCAGCCGAATTTCAGAAACTGCAGGAATATCCGAAGCGCGCCGCGCGCGTTTTTCATTGCGTATCCCCCCAATGCCGAGAGGGTAACGCCTACACTTGGTGTAAGGTCAAGCCTCCGCGACGGGCAGCCACATGACGCGGTATCTTATGCCTCCGCCGTTCCTGTTTATCGAGAGGAATGTGTGCGAGACGGGATCGCCCGCGACGTTCAGCTTTTCGCGCTCCGCATATTCTTTCAGAGGCTCCAGGTAGGAGGCCGATATGAGCGGGAAGCGCCCTTCGATACGCATGACGGCGCGGATGCATGGGCATGGCGGGTAATATATGCCGCGCCCGGCGATACGCTCCGCGCCGAGCAGCTTCGCGTCGCTTTCCATGAGGCCGAGGCCCGCGACGTTTTCGTCGAGCCCTTCGCGGAGAAACTTCTCCCAGTTGCCGCGCAGCGACGGGAATACGAACGGCGACAGCTCGCGCCATTTTCTAAAGAGCGAGTAGTCCTCGGGGCGCAGTATCAGGTCGCCGCCGCGCATGAACTCGAGGCGGTAGAAGGCGGGGCGCTCGCGCAGCTCTACCATGCCGAACTCGGAGGGGGCGTTCTCTATCATCCTGCGGTTTTCGCGCATCCGCTCGAGTATCAGCTTCTTGCGGCGGATTTCGGCCTCCAGCTTCTCCTCGCGGCGGCGCAGGCTCTCCGCAACAAAGTCCGGATCGTCGGTGTTGACGAGCGCCTCGGCCTCGCCGAGCGTAAAGCCGCAGCCGCGGTATGACATGGCGAGCATGAGCGAGACGATGTCCGGCCTTTCGTAAAAGCGGTAGCCTCCGTCGCCCTCGCGCTGCGAACGCACGATTCCGCCGCGTTCGTAAAGCCTTATGCCGCCCGCCGAGAGGCCGAGTAGCTTTGAGATTAAGCCGATGTGGTACTTCATTTACGCAAAAGCGGGGCGCACGGCCCCGCCTCGTTATCTTGCGTCTCCGTCTCCGAACGGCGGCTGCGGCGCCGTGTGCGCGCCGTTTGCCGAGAATAATGCCGCCGGGGCTGACGCCGGTTTCTTCGCCGGCTTCGCGCCGTTCTGCGCTTTCTCCGCGCCGTCGGGGATTACCAGCTCCTTCAGCGACGCGGCGAGCCCGGCTACGCCCTGTATCTCGGAGGGGATTATTATCTTCGTCGCCTGTCCGTCGGCGGCTTTTTCGAAGGATTCGAGGCTGCGCAGCGCTATGACCTCGCGCGTCGGCGCGGCTTCGTTAAGCATTCTTATGCCGTCGGCGACGGCCTGCTGCACGGTGCGGATGGCCTCGGCCTCGCCCGCCGCCTCGCGGATTTTCTGCTCGCGCACGGCATCGGCGCGCAGTATCGCGGATTCCTTTTCTCCTTCGGCTATCAGTATTTTGCTTTGCTTTTCGCCCTCGGCGAGCAGTATCGACTCGCGCTTCTCGCGTTCAGCCTTCATCTGACGCTCCATCGCGGCCATAATTTCTTTCGGCGGCTCGATGTTCTTGACCTCGACACGGTTGACCTTGATGCCCCATTTGTCGGTCGCCTTGTCGAGCGTCTCGGTTATGCAGGAGTTGATGTGGTCGCGCGAGGTGAGCGTGTGGTCGAGCTCCATCGAGCCGATGATGTTGCGCAGCGTCGTCGCGGTGAGGTTCTCTATCGCGGCGAGCGGGAACTCGACGCCGTAGGTGAGCATCTTCGCGTCGGTGACCTGGAAGAATACGACGGTGTCTATCTGCATCGTGACGTTGTCCTTCGTTATGACGGACTGCGGCGCGAAGTCGACGACCTGCTCCTTGACCGAGACCTTGTTCGCTATGCGGTCGATGAAGGGCACCTTGATGTGCAGCCCCGCGCCCCACGTGCAGAGGTAGGTGCCGAGGCGCTCGATGACGTAGACGTTGGCCTGCGGCACGATGCGCACGTTGGCCGCGACGACCATCACGAGCAGGAACACTATGAACACAAGAAATATCGTCGAAAGCATTTACTTTTCCTCCTGTTTCTCTTTTTCTACTATGAGCGTGACGCCGCGAAGCTCGAGTATCTTCACGACCGCGCCCTTTTCTATTTTTCCGCCGTCCGCGCTGCGCGCCTCCCAGTCGAGGCCGCCCGCGCGCACGCGGCCGCGCTCCGCGATGTTGTCTATCTCGGTAACGACCGCGGCTTCCGCGCCGATGAGCATGTCGGCGTTCGTAGGCGTGTGGCCGACGTGCAGCACGCGCTTGAAGAACGGGCGTGTGAAGACGAGCGCCGCGGCGCTCGCCGCTATGAACACGGCTATCTGCACGTTGAACGACGCGCCGAGCCACGCGGGGGCCATCGTGACGAGCGCCCCTATCGCGAACCATACGGAGAAGAGCCCCGCAGTCGACGCCTCTATGACGCCCGCGGCTATCGCGACTATCAGCCAGAATATGACGGGATTTGAAGTTATAAGCGCTGCGAGTCCGTCCATCGTCTCACCCTTTCGTCCTGGGCGGCATCTCCGCCGCCCGCGCGACAAGCATATCACAACCGCGCCGCCTTTGCGATTAATTTTTACTTAAGCGGCGAATGCGCGCCGTTTTGACATTCGCGCGAAATCCGCTATAATTTTAGCGTTGCGGCGCGTCTTCGCGCCGTCGAGCGCCTTTTACAGGGGTTCCAGTCCCATGCGGCGCAAGCCCGTGAACCTCGTCAGGTCCGGAAGGAAGCAGCGATAAGCGGAATCTTGCGGGTGCCATGGGAGCGCTGGAGCTCCTGCAAAGGGCGCTTCACTTCTACGCACCTCCTAAGGACGGTAATCTCGATGAAAGAAGCTCCACGGAAATTTCTTCCGCTCAAAGCCGAGCCGGAGCCGGGCGACAGGCTCGTCGCAGTGCCGTGCTACGTCCTTTCGGCGAATATGGCCGAACGCGGGCTTCTCACGCGGCTGACGGTAAAAGAGGTCACTGCGGTCGTGGACGCCGCGCGCGGCTCCGCCGTGATAGTAGACGGCGCCGTGGAGCCGCGCGAGATGCCGGGAATCCCCGATGACATCAAAATTCTCCCCGCCCGCCTCAAGCCCTCCGAGGCCGAGGGCGCGGCGCTCGCCGCAGTCTCGGCGGCGTCGCCTCGCGGCTGGAAGCGCGGACTGCGCCATTCCGAGCTTTTCTTCAAGCACAGCGGCGAGGACGTCTCCGCGCTGCGCCTCTATATAATACGCGGCCCCCTGCTCATAGACGCCTTTACGGGCGAGAGCAGCGGAGCCGCGTCGTTGATCGAATTTATTATCTAGTCTAATCCTTCGGAAGCGTTATCACGAAGGCCGCGCCGCCGAGCCTGCTTTCGCCGAGCTCGAGGCTGCCGCCGTGGCGCTCCGCTATCCTGCGCGATATGGAAAGGCCGAGGCCGTAGCCGCCGTTCTTCTTCTCCTTGCCGCGCGCGCGGTGTCCGTCGCCGCGGCGGAAGCGTTCGAAGATTATCTCCTTGTCCATGTCGTGGACGCCCGGGCCGTCGTCGTCTACGGTTATCCTCCACGAGCCGCCTGCGTCCTCGACGGAGACCTTTATATGTCCCGCCTCTCCGCCGCCAAGCCCTATGTACTTGTGCGCGTTCTCCATGAGGTTCAGCAGAGCGCGGCGCAGGTCGCCGTAGACGCCCTTGACCGAGGCGTTCTCGGGCGCGCAGACCTCTATCGATATCTCTTTCTTATGCGGAAGCGCCTCTATCTCGTCGCGGACGTCGTAGATGAGCTCGCGAAGGTTCACGCCGCCGAGCGCCTGAAGCTCCGGTACTGCGTCGGCGTCTAGGCGGACGAGCAGAAGCATGTCGTCGACGAGGCTGCTCATGCGCTCCTGCTGGCGCAGCAGGCTGTTTATCGTCTCCACGTCCTCGGCGCGCTCCAGCTCCTTCATCTGCGGCGCGCTCTTCATAAGCTCCAGGCCGGTCCGCATTATCGTCAGCGGCGTCTGGAACTCGTGACCCGCGTCTATGAAGAAGTCGCGGCGAGCCTCTTCGAGGCGCAGCTTTTCCGTGAGGTCCTGCAGCACGATCATACGCCCGCGCGGAAGCACCAGCGTCGTCGCCTCGACCTCCACCCTGCCGCCGCGCATCACGGAAATCACCCGTTTGCCGTCCGGCTCGTCGAGCATCTGGAACAGCTCGCCCGAGGGGATGATGACCTCGACCGACGAGCCGCGCGCCGGAAGCTCGCCGCCGCCGTTTCCGCGGCAGATGCGCGCCGCCTCGCGGTTGATGTAGCGGATGCGCTTGTCGTCGTCGATGAGTATGACGCCGACGGGAAGCGCGCCGACTATCTGCGCGAGCTCCTCCTTGCGCTCCTGGGCCTCGTGAATCGTGCTCGCGAGCGAATCCTGCATGTTGTTCAGCGTGTTTGCGAGCGTCTGTATCTCGTCGTCGGCCGTTATCGGGAAGCGGGCCTTTTCGCCGCGCGCTATCTGCGCCGCCGCCTCGCTTAAGTTGTGGAGCGGCGTCATAATCGAGCGCAGCACGAGGTACGTCCCGAGCCATATCAGGACGAGCGCCGCGACGAAATATTTAAGGAACGGCGCGGTGATGTTCTGCACTATCGACGAAAGCGCGGAGACGGGATAGGAGAGGCGCACGACGCACTCCGCGCCGCCAGGCAGGACGGCTTTGCGCGCCGAGTAGACCTGCCACGCTTCGAGCGTCTTGCTGTAGCGCAGCTCGAAGCCCTCACCTGTCTCGAAGGCGCTTATGACCTCGCCGCGCGTGTAGTGGTTCTCAAGCTCTCCGGCGTCGGCCTTGCTGTCTATCAGCACGCGCCCGTCAGAGGCTATCACCGTCATGCGTCCGTCGGGGTACATTTCCTGCCATACCTTCTCGGCGTGGGCGAGCCCGGCCAGGCCTTCGCGCTCCGCCGACGACACGGCGACGGTCAGGTAGCGCCCGAGCGTGTCGCGCGCGCCCTCGACGGCGCTTCCGCGCTGCGCGTTGTAGACGATGAACCACGCCGCGAGCCCTATGACGCAGACGGCGAAGGTTATGAGCAGCGCTATTTTCTTCTTCATTGCGAGCGAACGAACCGCCTGCATCCTATTCGCCCTCCTCCCATGTCAGCCTGTAGCCGCGCCCGCGCAGAGTCTGCGCGGAGAGCGTGGGCTTCTTTCCGTCGTCGAGCTTCCTGCGGAGGCGCGACATGTGTACGTCGACCGTGCGCGTGTCGCAGCTCCCGAGCCCCCATATCTTGCGCAGCAGCTCGTCGCGCGAGACCGTGTGGCCCATGCGGCGCGCGAGCACCTCGAGTATCGAATATTCCGTCGGGCTGAGGTCTATGATGCTGCCGCGCAGCCAGACCTCCTTCTCGGCGGTGTCGAGCTTGAAGTCCCTGTCCTCGATGACCTTCTTCGTATCCGCGGGCCCCTGCGAGCGGCGCAGAAGCACGCGCACGCGCGCCAAGAGCTCGTCGAGCGGGAAGGGCTTTCTCATATAGTCGTCCGCGCCGAGGTCCAGCCCCTGCACGACGTCCTCGGCGGAGCTGCGCGCCGTCAGCATCAGTATCGGGATGTGGCGCGTCTCCTCGTCGGACTTCACGCGGCGGCATATCTCCCAGCCGTCCATGAGCGGAAGCATGAGGTCGAGTATTACCAAATCCGGCATCTCCTCGTAGACCAGCGAGAGCGCGTTGTCGCCGTCGTAT
>UQVV01000024.1 GCA_900544635.1 uncultured Cloacibacillus sp.
GGGCTTTTCTCTAATTTCCCCTGAATATGAAGAAGACCGCTCCGACCATGCAGAGCGCGGCGTAGAGGTAGTTCATCGTGAGCCGCTCTTTCATTACGAAGTAGGAGAAGGCGGCGAAGACTGTCATCGTTATGACTTCCTGGATTATTTTGAGCTGCGGGAGCGTGTAGACGGTGCTGCCGATGCGGTTCGCGGGGACCTGGAAGCAGTATTCGAGAAAGGCTATGCCCCAGCTTATGAGCACCGCGAACATGACGGGCTTCGCGGCGAGGTATTTCAGATGTCCGTACCATGCGTAGGTCATGAAGACGTTGGAGACCAACAGCATGAAGAGGGGCAGAACGTGACGCAGCATTCCTAATCATCTTCCTTTTTATTTCATTACTGATGTCACAGCATAAATCTGCGTTTTTCGCGCGCATGCCGTTATCGCAGAATTTGCGCGCGTACACGGGCACACGCGAATGGCATTATATCACAAGCGCGGCGGCGAAGAAGATGTTTCTTTTATAAATATCACGCGCCGCGCGTTACATCGGGAGCTTCGTCTCTTTGTAGCCCGCGGGGATTTTGAAGAATTCGTCCTTCACGCCGCGGCTTCCGTATTCGAGCACCTCGGAGAGCTCGTCGTTCACGCGCCACCATTTGAGCGTGTCGGTCATCGGCAGGAAGTAAAGCGTCTCCTCCGTACCGTCCTCCCAGACGATTTTGTCGAAGTCGTAACGCGCGCCGTTTATCTTCCCGCTGCCCGACGAGGCCGTAAATCCTCCGCCGCCGGCGGCGCGCTCGAGCGTCTCTTCAAACGGCACGACGGCGGGCGCGGAGGGCGCGACGACGTAGCTTTTCGTATCGTGCGAGATTATCGTGACGTTCTGCGTCCTAGCGTCGTAGAGCGTGCTTATGCGCCCGCCCGGCGATTCCACGTCCGTGTAGGCCATGCCGCCGCTCGAGGCAAAGGTCACGGTCGCGCTTCCATCTTCCGTGCGCGTCCTGTATTTCAGATAGACGGGGTTCTGCGTCGCGTTGAGAGCGCGCAGTACGGCCCGCGCACGTTCGCCGGGCTTCGGCGGGTTCGCCGCGTCGTATTCGCGCGCCTCCGCCGGCGCGGAAAATGCAAGCGCCGCGGCAAAGAGCAGAAGAACGGCTGAAATTATCTTTTTCATTTTATTTTTTACCTCCGGGCCTTGCGCAGATGTACGCCCCGTATTTTATCATAAGCGCCAGAAACGGCGGGCAAATGTTTCAAATATAATCCCCGATAATTGAACATGGAGCAGGCGACGGCCCTTCCGGGCCGTGGGGCCGGGCCGGGACGACAACCCGGCAGCGGGAAAGGACGCAGCGCCCGCGGGACCGTTTGACGATCTCGCGGGCTTTTTTATGCAACGCCCGCAGCGATAGTCGGAGGAGAGACGAAAATATGACGAACATTCTTTTGAAGCTTTTTATAAAAAACTGCGAGGATACGCAGAATCCCGCTGTCCGTTCATCAATCGGGAAGCTGGCGGGGCTGACCGGCATCGTCTGCAACTGTCTGCTGACGGTGTTGAAGCTGGTCATCGGCCTGCTCGTCGGCTCGATGGCCATCATCGCGGACGGCGTGAACAACCTGTCGGACGCGGCGTCGTCAATCACGACGCTGCTCGGCTTCCGCATGGCGCAGCGCCCCGCCGACAAGCAGCACCCTTACGGCCACGCGCGCTACGAGTACCTCTCCGGCCTCGCCGTCGCGGCGCTGATTCTGCTCATCGGCGCGGAGCTTGTGAAGTCGTCCATCGCCAAGATTATAAATCCGGAGCCTATCGACATCTCGGCGGCGACGATAGCGCTGCTCGCGGCCTCCGTCGCGATGAAGCTCTGGATGTCGGGCTTCTACAAGACTCTCGGGAAGAAAATAAATTCCACCGCGCTCTACGCGACCTCGGTCGACAGCCGGAACGACGTAATCTCCACCTGCGCCGTCCTGCTGGGCTGCCTCGTGAATTACCTTTTCGGCCTCAACATCGACGGCTACGTCGGCCTCGCCGTCGCGATTTTCATTCTGTATTCCAGCGTGGGCATCGCGAAGGACACAATCTCGCCGCTGCTCGGCCAGCAGGCCGACGATGAACTGGTGGACAAAATCACGGAGCTGGTGCTCTCCCATGAAAAAGTCCTCGGCGTCCACGACCTGCTCGTCCACGACTACGGCCCCGGACGCTGCTATGCCTCGGCACACGTGGAGCTGAGCGCCGACGAGGACCCGATGGCCTGCCACGACATAATCGACGACATAGAGTGCGACGTGCTGGAAAAGATGAACGTCCACTTCGTCATCCATTACGACCCCGTCGTGCAGAACGACGCGGAGCAGAACGAGATGCGCCGTACAGTCGGCGAGATAATCCGCGAGCTGAATCCGGCCTTCTCCATTCACGACTTCCGCATCGTGCGCGGCTCGGCGCAGTCGAAGCTCGTCTTCGACCTCGGCGTCCCCTACTCGATGATAGAAAAGAAAAAGGAGATTAAAGAGAGGATAGACGCCGCGCTTAACGAACGGGGCAAGAAATACATAACGATAATCCGCTTCGACGGAATCGCCTAAAGCGAACCGCCGCCTATTGTTACGAAAGCGGCTTGACCGCGTTACGTTAAGCGACTAAACTTTTATTGTGCCGGTTTAACGGCCTTATAAATTCTACGAAGGAGAAATTTTCTGTATGGACGCAAGCGGCCCCAGTCCTGAACCTGTAGGACAATCACGCACAATTCGCAGCTAGCCTTTCCCGGGCCGTTCCATGCCCGGGATGAACCGGGTATGGAGGGAATTCAATGCTCAAGATAATCAAGACGACAGAAACGCAGCTCGTCGAGCTGAAGCCGGAGAACATCGAGTCCGGCGCGTGGATCTCGCTCATCCGTCCGACGGCGGACGAGCTCAACGAAGTGGAAGACATCACGGGCGCGCCGCAGGACTTCGTCCGCTCGGCGCTCGACCCCGAGGAATCCTCGCGTATAGAGATAGAAGACAATCACATCCTCGTCCTTATCAACGTTCCGGTCAACCACGACAGCAACATCTCCGAGTACGACACCTTGCCGCTCGGCATAATCATCACGCCGGACTACTTCGTCACCGTCTGCCAGGAACACAACGACGTCATTCAGAATTTTTCGGAGTCGCGCTTCCGCTACTTCAACACGTGGAAGAGGACGCGCTTCCTTTTCCAGATACTCTACCGCTCTGCGATGCTCTTCCTGAAGGACCTGCGCCAGATGACGCGGCGCTCCGACCAGATAGAGCAGGACCTTCGCCAGTCGATGAAGAACGCGGAGCTTTTTCAGCTCCTCGACCTCCAGAAGGGTCTTACCTACTACTCCATGTCGCTGCGCTCGAACAAGGTCGTCGTCGAGCGTCTGCTGCGCCTCTGCTCCAACTCGCAGGTGAGCCACCTAATCAAGTTCCGCGAGGAGGACGAGGACCTCTTGGACGACGTGCGCATAGAGTACGACCAGGCGATAGAGATGGCGCAGATTCAGACGGACGTTCTCGCGGGCATGATGGACGCCTTCGCCTCCGTCATATCGAACAACCTCAACATCGTCATGAAAGTTCTCGCCTCGATAACGATAGTCATGGCGATTCCGACGATGGTCTCGAGCTTCTGGGGCATGAACGTCCCCGTGCCGTGGACGGACAACCCCGCGGGCTTCGTCATCGTCGGCTGCGTTGCGGTCACGCTGACGCTCGCCGCGACGTGGCTGCTGTGGAAGAAGAAGCTCTTCTAGGCGCGGCCGCGGCGCTTTATATATAGAAGCAAAAATTTCCAAAGCTTTGCGGCAAACGGACGGCTCCGCGCGCGGGGCCGTCTTTCTATATTTCGCGCCAGCGCCGCAAACTTGGCGCGGCCCGCGCGCGCTTCGCGCCCCTCCGCTTCGACCGCGGCGCGCCGTCACGCTATAATCTTTTCCATAAGCTTACGGCGGGAGGACGGCGCTATGTACTTTTCCTACACTGACGAAGAAGTCGAATACTTGAAGAAGCGGGACAAAAAGCTCGCGGCCGCCATCGAAGCCATCGGGCCGATACGGCGCGAGGTCGAGCCGGAGATTTTCCCCGCGCTCGTGCATCACATAGTCGGCCAGCAGATTTCGGGCGCGGCGCAGCGCGCCGTCTGGGCCCGCGTGCGCGAGGGGCTCGGCGAGGTGACGCCGGAGAAGATCCTCGCGCGCGGCGCGGAGGGGATCATGCCCTTCGGACTCTCGGCGCGCAAGGCGGACTATATATTCGACCTCGCGCGGCGCGCGGCCTCGGGAGAGTTCGACGCGGAGGCGCTGCGCGGAATGAGCGACGAGGAGGCCGCCGAATATCTCTGCCGGCTGCGCGGCGTCGGGCTGTGGACCGCGGAGATGCTGCTGACCTTCACGCTGCAGCGGCGCGACGTGCTGAGCTTCGGAGACTTCGGCATAAGGCGCGGCCTGCGCATGCTCTACCGTTACCGCGAGATAGACCGCGAGCGCTTCGAGCGCTACCGCCGCCGCTACTCGCCCTGCGGGACGCTCGCCGCGATGTATCTGTGGGAGATAGCGGGCGGCGCTCTGCCCGGCGCGGCGGACCCCGCGGCGGCGGAGAAAAAGCCGCGCTCCGCGAAGAGCGCGGAAAGGCGTAAAAAGGGCTCTTGACGTGATAAAATTATCGTGTCTCACTGTAACGACGCGAGACTAAAATGTGCCGTGCGCGGGCGGCGGAGACTGCCCGAAGGCGCGGCGTAACAGGGTGATCATCTTGCAGAACGGCGCAGAAGAGAACAAGAACGCGGAAGCCGTCGAAAATATAGATAAAAAAGAAAAGAAACCGCGCGCGCGAGGGCGCGGCTGGCTCGTATTTTTCGTACTGCTGATTTTCCTCATCGGAGGCGGCGGAGGCGTCGCCTATTACAAGATGGATTCGCTGAGCGCCTTCGCGCGCGCCAAGATATCCGAGTACGCGAAGCAGTATCTGAACGCCGACCTCACAGTCGGCGCGCTGCGCTGGCATCCGGTCTTCGGCCTCTCCGTGCGCGACATCGAGATATCGCGCGGCGGCCAGACGATGCTTTCGGTCGGGCGCGTAACGGCCTCGCTCTCCGTGCCGAGCCTCGTGAGCGGCTCGCCGCGGCTGTCGCGCCTCGCGGTCTCCGGCGTCGACACATCGATGGAGAAGATACAGTCGCTCATCCCCAAGACCGAAAAGAAAGAAGAGAGCGCGCCGCTCAACATCCCGATAGACCTGATATTCGTCAGGGATGTCAAGGTGGACACCCCCTACGGCGCGGTCGCGGTCGATAAGGGCGCGCTGCGCATAGAGGATTCGAAGCACTTCGACGCGGAGGCGAGCGCCTCCGTGAACGGCGTCGCGGTCGTGATAGACGGCGCTGTGGAAAACACGCCGGAGGGCGGCTGGAGCTCGAGCGGCCTCGCCGTGGAGCTCGACGGCGGACGCGCGGAGATCTCCGGCGCGCTGTTCCCCTCGCAGGACGTGAAGTTCGCGCTGGCGGACTTCGACCTTTCGACGGCGGCGAAGCTCGTGCCGAAGATTGGCGAGTACGGCGTGAAGGGGCGGCTCTCGGGCGAGGGCTCGGCCTCGCTCGCGGACGGCAAGTTCGTCTCCGAGGGCTCGGGAACGCTTAACAAGGCCGTCGTCCGCGGCATGCCGCTAGACGGCGTCGCGGTAAAGTGGAGCGTCACGCCGGAGCTGATAAAGGCGGAGCTGAACCAGGGCAAGGTCTTCGATTCCGAGCTCGCGGGCAGCCTTGAGCTCGACATGACGAAGCCCGACAAATATCTCAAATTCTCCGCAGAGGCGAAAAATCTGAAATTCGACGACTGGAAGGGCCAGCTCGGCGGCAGCGCGAACGGCGCGGCCGCCGCGGCGAGCGGCGAGATTTCCTCGCTGACGGCGAACCTCGAAGGGCCGCTCAACGCGCTCAGGGGCCGCGTGGAGCTCGGCCCATCGCAGCTAGGCTATAAGCAGATAAAGCTCAAGGACCTGCGCGGCAGCGCGGTCTTCGACGGAAAGCCCGCGGGCGTGCTCGACCTGACGGGAACCTCCGAGGGGCGCGTCCTCGCGCTGAAGGGGACGCTGAGCCTCGGCGACAAAATTCCGACGGACCTGACCTTCACGAGCGAGGGCATAGTGCTCGACAAGGTGCTGAAAAGCTTCCCGCAGACGGCGAAGCTCAAGGCCGACGGCAGCATAGCGGTCTCCGGCACCTGCAAGGGGCTGATGGGCAAATGGGTCGTCGGCCTGCGCGCCTCGACGCCGTCGGTCAGCGTCGACAAAATCGGCAAAATTTCAAATATCAGCGTGATTTCATCATACGCGATGGAGACGGGCGTATTCTCGCTCGAACGCGCCTCGGCGCAGTGGAACGGCGTCACGGCGACCGCTGAGGGTACATTCTCGCAGAAGGCGGCGAACGGCGGCGCGCTCAACTTCAAGGGTACGTTTAAGAACGCCGACGTAAAGCGCTTCTACTCCTACGCGGACATACTCAAGACCCTCAAGGTCTCCGGCGTCGCTAGCGGCAGCTGGAGCGTCGCGGGCGCGCCCTCCGCGCCCGTAGTAAAGGCGGCGGTCAAGACCGGAGCCGCGCAGTTCCGCACGCTCAAGATAGCGAAGCTCGAGGCCGGGATAAGCTATTCCGGCGATTCGCTCAAGCTTTCGCCCGTGACTGCATACGCGGGCGGCGGCACCGGAACGGTGAACTGCGACGTGACGCTTCCGTCTAAGAAGGCAGACGGCACAGCCGTCCCGGCGTCGTGGAAGATGGACGGGCAGTTCTCGAAGGTAGACTTCTCGATAATCAACGGCCTGCTCGAAGCGAACGAGGACATATCGGGCGAGGTCTCCGGCAAGGTCACGGCGGGCTCCGCTGCGGACGGGCTCAACTGGAGCTTCGATTTCTCCGGCAAAAAGCTCGCGTGGCGCGAATTCCGCGTCGACGAGCTCGCGGGAGTGATAACGGGCAGCCCGAAGGAGATTCTCATAGAAAGCACCTCTGGGCTGTTCCTCAAGGGCGAGACGAGCGGCACGGGCCGCATCGAAATGCCCGCGCCGGGGCAGTCCTTCTCCGACGCGAAGCTTGAAATACGCGCCGGCATCAAAAAGCTCAATCTCTACGAGCTCGTGCGCCGCCACCTGCCCGCCGCGCGCTCCGTGCAGGGGCTCGTAGACGGCGACGTGGTCGTCAGCGGCACGGTGGGCAATCCGCGCTTCGACGCGACGGCGCGCGTCGCGCCGCTCAGATACCGCGGATTCATGCTTCCGATGATAGACGTGAAATGCGGCGGCACGATGAAAGAGGTCGAAATCACCGAGGCGAAGGCAGTCCTGCGCGACGGGGACTTCGGCGCTCACGGCCGCTTCTGGTCCGAGGAGGGCGAATGGTACGGCGACTTCAACATCAAGGGCACGGACATAGACGTGCGCCAGTTCAGCGCCTACATGCCCGACAACTTCCGCGCGCGCCTCGGCGGCACGGCGAACTTCTCGATGGAGGGCTCCGGCAAGCTCGCGGAGATATCGGGCACAGGCTCGATAACCTCGCCCTACCTGCGGCTGCTCGGCGTGAAGTTCGAGGATCTCAGCGCGCCGTTCTACGTTTCCAAGCATTACATGATAGTCGAAGACCTCAAGGCCAAGACCAACGGCGGCACGCTCTCCGGCGGCGCTGGCTTCGACTTTGAAAACAGCCGCTGGGGCGGCAACCTCACGGTCATGGGCACGGACCTCAAGGCGCTCATGAGCCAGCTCGCGCCCAACATGAAGGGCTCGATAAGCGGCAAGGCCGACCTCAAGATACGCGGCAGCGGCGAGACGGGCCGTATGTCCACGGTGCGCGGCGGCGGCGCGCTCTCGCTCACCGACGGCGAGCTCTCGGGCTTCAGCTTCGTCGAGAAGGCGAAGAAGTTCACGGGCGGCAAGCCGATACGCTACAAGACGGTGCAGGCGACCTTCACCTACATGGACGGCATCTTCACGCTCCTGCCCGGCAGCCAGGCGATAGCGCCCGACGGCGACATGCTCTACCGCAACGTCATGGTAGACGGAGCGATAAACAGCGAGAAGGAGCTTTCGTTCTTCGCTCTCGGCAAGGTCAACATCCGAGCGCTGAACTCCGTGCTCGGGGCCTTCCAGGGCATCATCAGCGCCGGCTCCGACCTCGCCTCCGGCACGCTCAACAAGGAAGAGGCGCTGCAGAGCCTCCTCGGCGGCGTCATATCGGGCTTCGCGAAGAACGAATTCAAGTTCATCGGCATGGGCATCGGCGGCACGGTCTCGAATCCAGAGATTACGCATCTGCGCGTTTCGCAGGCGATGAACATGCGCTCGTCGAAAGCGCTGATACCGTCGAGCGGCGGAGACCCCGAGGACAACGAGACGATGAAGGACGGCAACACGACCTTCCGCTTCAAGTTCGAGATACCGATGGGGCCGGGCACGGACACGGGCGGCGGCACGAGCAAGGGCGACTTCGTCGGCCAGACGCTCGAAAACCTCATCAACAACATAGACTTCGGGCTTTAATCATGGGACATATAACTCTCATCCTCGGCGGCGCGAGGAGCGGCAAGAGCACATACGCCGAAAAGATAGCGCTCGCGTATAAAGGCCCTGTGACGTACCTCGCGACGGCGGACTGCGCCGACGCGGAGATGGAAAAGCGAATCGAGCTGCACCGCGCGCGCCGCCCCGCCTCGTGGGCGACGTGGGAGGGCGATCCGCGCGATCTGCCCGCCGCCGTCGCGCGCACGGACGGGCTGATGCTCATGGACTGCCTCACGATGTGGCTGACGCGGCTTTTCCTCGCCTCCCCCGCCTCGGAGGAGGGCGGCGAGGCCGAATGGCTCGCCGAGGAGGCGAAGATTACGGAGCTCGCGCGCGGGCTGTTCGAGAGCGTGAAGCCGGACGCCTCGCTCGTCGTCGTAAGCAACGAGGTCGGCCTCGGCCTCGTACCGCCGTACCGCATGGGGCGTAGATTCCGCGACATGCAGGGCCGCATGAACCAGCTCTGCGCCGGTTACGCGGAGGGCGTCGCGCTCGTAGTCGCGGGCTGCCCGCTCTGGGTCAAGGGCGGCGCGCCGCTCGGCCTGTAAAAATCCCGCTCTTTTCTTCATTTCACGGAGGTGGCTCCAATAGAAGGTTTCAAAGATAAATTCCGCGAATGTTCCGAACGGCTGGAGGCCGAGCTGACCTCGCCGTCGATGCGCCGCGACATAGCGGCGCGCTTCGTCGTTATATGGACTCTGCTGACGCGCATCCCTCTGCCGCAGAAATGGTGGCCCGAGACGATGCCGCCGGGGAACCGCGTGCTGACGCTCGCGCCCGCTGCGGGCGGCCTCATGGGGCTGCTCACGGGGCTCGTCGTGACTGTTGCCGGATTCTTCGGCCTCGCGCCGCTCGCCTGCGCGTGGGCCGGCGCGGCATTTTATTTCATCATCGGAGGGGCGCTCCACCTCGACGGATGGGGCGACGTGTGGGACGGAATCGGCTCCGGGCGCTCGGGCGACAAGCTGCGCGAGGTGATGAAGGACAGCCGCCTCGGCTCTTTCGGCGGCGCGTCGCTAGTAATCGCCTTCGGCCTGTGGACGTCGCTGCTCTCGTCGGTCGCGCCCGGCGAAAGGCTCTGCGCCTGCGTCACCGCGGCGGCGGCGGCGCGCTTCGCGGAGAACGCCGCGGCATACTTCGGGCGTTACCCGTGGGAGAGCGGCATGGCGAAAGGCTGGGTAGACGACTATACGCTCTACGACCTCTTCAGCGCGCTCGCCGCTCTCGTGATTTTCCTTCCCTTCGCCCCCGTGCGGCTTCCGGTATGCGCGGCGGCGGCGGGGCTCGCGGGCTTCGCGGCGGCGAAATATATGAACGAAAGGCTCGGAGGGACCAACGGCGACGTGCTCGGCGCGGTCGCCGTGGCCTCGGAAATTATTTCAATGGCGGTGTGGGCGATATGAAAAGACCGAAACTTATTGCGCTTGACATGGACGGGACGATGCTCGACGGCGAGAGCCGCCTCACGGAGAGGACGAAGCGCGCCCTGCGCGCCGCGCAGGACGCCGGAATCCGCGTGGTCGCGGCGACGGGGCGAATGTACCCCTCCGCGATGATACATATAAACGACGTCGGCATAAAGGGCGCCTGCATCTTCTACAACGGCGCTCTGATACGCGACACGGCGACCGGCGAGACGCTGTACCAACGCTATCTCGGGCGCGAGCTCGCGGCGGACATACTCTCGTTCTTCCACGACCGCGGCTGGTACGTGCAGATGTACTGCGACGACAGGCTCGTCGTCATGGACGACGCGGACGCGCGCTGCAAATTTTACGAAAACATCTGCGGGCAGAAGGCCGTCGCGCTCGGCGAGAGGTTCTGGACGTGCGGCTGCGACTCGGCGAAGATGCTCGGCGTCTCGTTCGACAAGGAGCTTTTCGCGAAGATGTGCGACGACGTGCGCCGCGAGTTCGGCTCGCGCATCTATCAGGCGACCTCGTGGAACGCCTTCATCGAGATGGTGCATCCGTCGGTGAACAAGGCGGAGTCGCTGCGCCGCGTCTGCGAGCTCTACGGCGTCGCGCGCGAGGACGTTATGGCGATAGGCGACGGCGGCAACGACGCGGAGATGATACGCTGGGCCGGCACGGGCGTCGCGATGGGCAACGCGCGCGACGCGGTGAAGGAGGCGGCGGACATCGTGGCCCCGCCGAACACGGAGGACGGCGCGGCGCAGATAGTCGAAGCCGCGCTCGCGGCGAAGGAATAGAGGAGACCGAAGGACATGAAGAATTTTTTCAAGCTCGACAAGCCGACTTTTTCATTTGAAATTTTCCCGCCCAAGGGCAAGGGCGACCTTTCGCAGATTTTCAACACGGTAGACGCGCTCGCGAGCCTCGATCCCGACCTTATCAGCGTCACCTACGGCGCGGGCGGCTCGAGCCGCGAGAACACGGCGGAGATAGCCTCGCGCATCCAGCGCGACTACGCGATACCGGCTCTCGCGCATCTGACCTGCATAGGCAGCACGCGCGACGAGATGCGCGCGACGCTCGACGCGCTGCGCGACAAGGGGATACAGAACATCCTCGCGATGCGCGGCGACATCGTCGGCGAGGGGACGAAGGACTTCTCGCACGCAAGCGACCTCATCAAATTCATCAACGAAAATTACGACTTCCATATCTTCGCGGCCTGCTATCCCGAGAAGCACATCGAGGCCTACTCGATGGAGGAGGATTTGAAGTACCTCAAAGCGAAGTGCGAGTGCGGCGTCGACGCGCTGATAAGCCAGCTCTTCTTCGACAACGAGCATTTCTACGAGTTCCGCGACAAGGCGCGCGCGCTCGGCATAACGCAGCGCATTGAGGCGGGCATCATGCCGATAACCTCGCCCGCGCAGATAAACAAGATGGTGACGCTCTGCGGCGCGTCGGTGCCGGCGGGCGTGCAGAAGCTGCTGCGCGCATACGGACACAACGCGATGGCGATGCGCGAGGCGGGCATAGCCTACGCGACGGCGCAGATCATAGACCTGCTCGCGAGCGGCGTCGACGGCATCCACCTCTACACGATGAACCAGCCCGAGATAGCGAAGCGCATCTGCGAAAACATCCGCGGCGTGCTCTACTCGCTGCGCGTCAAGCGCGGATAGGAGCGTGCCGGAATGATAGACATGAGCAAAATCCTGCTCTTCGACGGCGCTATGGGGACGATGCTCCAACGCCGCGGCCTGAAGCTCGGGGCCGTGCCCGAGGCGCTGAACCTTACCGCGCCCGAAGAGATAACGGCGATACATAAAGAATACCTCGAAGCGGGGGCCGACGTGGTTCTCTCGAACACCTTCGGCGCGAACCGCTTCAAGGCCGAGAAGGCCGGAGCGCCGCTCGCCGACATCGTTCGCGCCGGAGTGCGAAACGCGAGAGCCGCGGCGGATTCGTTCGGCGGACGTTACGCCGCGCTCGACATCGGCCCGTGCGGCCGCGTGCTCAAGCCCTCGGGCGACCTCGAATTCGACGAGGCCGTCGAGGTGTTCGCGGAAATCGTCCGCGCCGGAGAGGGCGAGGGCGCGGACTTCATACTGCTCGAAACCTTCACCGACCTCTACGAGCTCAAGGCCGCCGTCATAGCGGCGAAGGAGAACTCAAAGCTGCCCATATTCGCGACGATGAGCTTCGAGGAGAACGGCACGACCTTCTTCGGCGCGTGCGTCGAATCGATGGTCTCGACGCTCGAGGCGCTCGGCGTCTCGGCGCTCGGCGTCAACTGCTCGCTCGGGCCGAAACAGCTCGCTCCGATAGTGAAGCGCATCCTCGCCTGCGCGCACATCCCCGTCCTCGTGCAGCCGAACGCGGGGCTGCCCGTCATACGCGGCGGCGAAACGGCATACGACGTTACGCCGGAGCAGTTCGCCAGGTACGCGCGCGAATTCGTCGCGGAGGGCGTGCGCTTCATAGGCGGCTGCTGCGGCACGACGCCCGAGTACATCCGCCTCGTGCGCGGCGCGATAGATGGCCTTGCGCCGAAGGAGCCGGACGCTCCGCGCCGCACCGTAATCTGCTCGCCGTCGCGCGTCGTGAACTTCGACGGCGGAATCACGGTGATCGGCGAGCGGCTCAACCCGACCGGCAAAAAAGCGCTCCAGGCGGCGCTGCGCGCGCACGACACCGACTACCTGCTGCGCGAGGCGCTTCGCCAGCAGGAGCAGGGCGCGCAGGCGCTCGACCTCAACACGGGGCTGCCCGACATCGACGAAGCCGCGGCGCTCGCCGAGGCCGCGCAGAAAATCCAGGCCGTCACGCCGCTGCCCTTGCAACTGCCGCTCCAGCTCGACTCTTCGTCGCCAGCGGCGCTCGAACGCGCGGCGCGCCTCTACAACGGAAAGCCGCTCTTGAACTCCGTCAACGGCAAAAAAGAATCCCTCGAATCAATTCTCCCGATAGCGAAAAAATACGGCTGCGCCGTCCTCGGCCTCGCGCTCGACGAAAACGGCGTGCCGAAGACCGCCGAGGCGCGCCTCGAAATCGCGCGCCGCATAGTCGCGGCCGCGGAAGCCGCGGGAATCCCGCGCGAGGACGTGCTCATAGACTGCCTCGTTATGACAGCGAGCGCGCAGCAGGAGCAGGCCGCCGAGACCTTGAAGGCGCTCGCGCTCGTCAAAAAAGAGCTCGGCGTCAAAACCGTCCTCGGCGTCAGCAACGTATCGTTCGGCCTGCCGATGCGCCCCGTCGTCAACCGCACGATGCTCGCGATGGCCTTCGCGATGGGGCTCGACGCGCCGATAATGAACCCCGGCGACGCGGGAATGTCCGAGACCGTAGCAGCGGCCCGCGTCCTGCTCGGCGAGGACAAAGAGGCCGCCGCCTACATAGCGCGCTGCTCCGCAGCCGCGCCCGAGCAGAAGCCGGAAGCTAAGCAGGAAAGCCGCGCCGACATACATTACGCGATAACCCACGGCCTCGAGGACGAAGCCGCGAAGGCCGCAGAAGAGCTGCTCGCGGGCGGCACGCAGCCGATGTCCGTCATAGAAGAAAAGATAATCCCCGCGCTCGACGCCGTCGGCAAAGACTACGAGACCGGCGCGATATTCCTGCCGCAGCTCATAAAATCCGCCGAAGCCGCGAAATCCTCGTTCGAGGTGCTGCGCGCGAAGCTCGCGCGCGAGGGCGGCGCGCAGAAGGGCGCGAAGCTCGTCATCGCGACCGTCTACGGCGACATACACGACATAGGAAAGAACATCGTCCGCGTCATACTCGAAAACTACAACTTCGACGTGACGGACCTCGGCCGCGACGTGCCGCCCGAGCGCGTGGCGCAGGCCGTGCGCGAGACCGGCGCGAAGATAGTCGGCCTCTCGGCGCTCATGACGACCACCGTCGCAAGCATGAAGGATACAATCGCGCTGCTGCGCCGCGAGTGCCCGGACGTGAAGATAATCGTTGGCGGCGCGGTGCTCACGCCGCACCTCGCAGAATACGCGGGCGCGGACTACTACGCGAAGGACGCGATGGAGACCGTGCGCATAGCCGAGAAATTAAGCGCGGAAGCGAAATAGCAGAAAGCCGCGGAAATCACGGAAAACCGCCGCACGCGCGCGCCAGCGGCAGAACGCAGGGCGGCGGCAGTGCGGCGGGATTTTTTTATAAAATTCAGCAAAGCGTCACGAGCTTACCGAAGGAGCAAAAAGCATGAACGTCAGCGAACTCTTCAACATCAAAGGCAAAAAGGCCATTGTCACGGGCGGAGGCCGCGGCCTCTGCCGCGCGATGGCCGAGGCGCTGCACGAGGCCGGCGCGCGCGTGCTCATAATAGGACGCGACGAAGCTGCGCTCGCGCGCGCCGCACG